>JBBIMZ010000026.1:0-2942 GCA_037444135.1 Solibacteraceae bacterium | reverse complement strand
TCCTGGCGCTCGCGAGCGCGGTCTCCGAGCAGATCAAGACCGGCGAACTGGCCCTCCCATCGCAGCCAGTTCCGCCGAGCCGGTCTTTCGAGGATCACAGTCTCACCCTCCACGCGGATGACCAGCTCGTCGCCCCGGTGCAGGCGAAGCCGTTCCCGGATCGGCTTAGGGATGGCCAGTTGACCCTTCGAGGACAATCTGACTGTTCGCATGAAACGAGCTGTTTCTTACCGCATGGTAAGACACCTCCTGTCCCGGCGCCAAGCCCCTCACCGCCGTTCGCTCCCGGCTCTCCGGAACCGCTGGCGGTATCATGAAACCGAGCGCAGAGCGTGGGGCGTCGAGTCCGATTCTCCCGCCTACGGCCGCATCAAGTTAACATAAGAGGCTTGCGAGGTCATCATGGAATTCTTAGCCGGCAGTCTCCTGGAACTCATCACGCAAACGTCGACGAACCTCCCTCCCGACGTGCGCGCTGCGATGGCCGAAGCGCTGCGAAAGGAGACCCCGGGAACCCAGGCCTCCCAGGCGCTGACCGTCATGGCCGCCAACATCGATATGGCGTATCAGGACGAGGGCCCGATCTGCCAGGACACCGGCATGCCGACCTTCCTCGTGCATACGCCGGTCGGCGTCGACCAGATCCGCTTCCGCCGGGCCATCTGCGACGCGGTCGCCGAGGCCACCCGCCGCGGCAAGCTCCGGCCGAACTCGGTCGATTCGCTGACGGGCAAAAACAGCGGCGACAATCTCGGCGTGGAAACGCCGGTGATCCACTTCGAACAGTGGGAGGAGGACGACATCGAGGTCAAGCTCATCCTCAAGGGCGGCGGCTGCGAGAACATGAACGCGCAATATTCGCTGCCGTGCGAGCTCGACCATCTGGGCCGCGCCGACCGGGACCTGGCCGGCGTCAAGAAATGCATTCTGCACGCCGTCTGGAAAGCCCAGGGACTGGGCTGCGCGCCCGGGGCCGTGGGCGTGTGCATCGGCAGCGACCGGGCGCACGGCTACACCCTGGCCAAATACCAGCTCTTCCGGACGCTCGATGACGTGAATCCGGTTCCGGAACTGGCGCGCCTGGAAGCGGAGATTCTCGAAGAGGCCAACCGGATCGGGGTCGGCGCGATGGGCTTCGGCGGCCGGGTCTCGCTGATCGGCTGCAAGATCATGGCGGCCAACCGCCTGCCGGCGAGCTTTTTCGTCTCGGTGGCCTACGACTGCTGGGCTTTCCGGCGCCTGGGCGTGCGCCTGGATGCGGCGAGCGGCGCCATCAAGCAGTGGCTCTACCGCGATCCGGCCCGCCCGGTCGAGCGCATGGTGCCCGGCGAAGGCTTCCCGCTCACCGGCCGCGAAATCGTGTTGCGCCCGCCGGTCAGCGAAGAGCAGGTGCGCGCACTGAAGGTGGGCGACGTCGTTCTGATCAGCGGAGAGATGTTCACCGGACGCGACGCCATCCACGCCTACCTGATGAAAAACCCGTCGCCGGTGGACCTCCGCGGAGCGGCGCTCTACCATTGCGGGCCCGTCATGCTGAAGGAGGGCGAGCGCTGGGTGACCAAGGCCGCCGGGCCGACCACGAGCATGCGCGAGGAGCCCTACGAGCACGAAGTGATCCGCCGCTACGGCGTGCGCGTGGTGATCGGCAAGGGCGGCATGGGTGAAAAGACCTTGGCGGCGATGAAGGAGTGTGGCGCCGTGTACTTGAACGCCATCGGCGGGGCGGCGCAATTCTACGCGCGCACGGTCCGGCGCGTCCTGGGCGTGTACCTGATGGAATTCGGCATCCCCGAGGCGATGTGGCACTACGAAGTCGAAGGCTTCCCGGCCATCGTCACCATGGACGCCCACGGCAACAGCCTGCATGCCGCCGTCGAGGCCGAGACCGGCGAAAGGCTCGCCGCCCTGCGGACTTGAAGCCGTGGCAGGCTCTGCTAAAATAGGGAAGCGGCGGCCAGGTAGCTCAGTTGGTAGAGCGCAGCCCTGAAAAGGCTGGCGTCGGCGGTTCGATTCCGTCCCTGGCCACCATCTCCTCTGCGCCAAGCTGCGATGACCTTCCCCCGGCACCGGCGGCGCCGAGTCCTTCATGCAGCATCGCGCACGGTCTCAAAGTGAAGGAGCGCTGCTGGGAGCTCCGACAACAGCTCGACGACGGGCAGCACCAGCTTGCCGCTCCCACATTGCGGCGTCACCCTCCGGCCGGTGAAAAGCTCCTGAAGCCAGGCGCAGGAGACCCGCCGCGGCATCACGACGGCCGTATCGCCCCAGATTTCTTCTTGCGGCGGCCACCATCCTCCACCACTGTCTTGTGCTCGCGGTTGATCTCCCGCCAAAGCCGGACGGCGCGCGCCCAGTCCCTCGGGATTTCCGACAACACGTTGAGGCGCGCGCGGACGTCTTCGGAGCGCTTGGCGTCGTGAGTTGTCGTCGCCACCATCGCATTAGGCCACTCCGCCAGCCGGATGCGGTTCTTGGCGTGAAAGAATCCCGGCGAAACGCCGAAGCGCAGCGGGTTGCCGCCCACTTCGTTGAGGGAGGCCAGGGGATAATACCGGTAGAAGGCCGTGTCCTCCAGGCCTTTGGCCATCACCGGCGCGGAGAATTGCTGGAGCCGCATCACGAACAGGCGCCGTTCGGCGCGCTGTTGCTCGCTCAGACCCTCCGGGTGGCGGAGCAGGAGAAGGTCCTCCAGAAAATCGAACCCCGACGCGCTGATGGCCGGATTGCGCATCTTGGCGGCGGCCACTGCCGCGCGCATATGCCGCTCGTCTTCGGCGCTCGGCCGGTCGTCCTCGGCGCCGGTGTAAGTGCGGTAGATCGGAAAGCACGCAATCAACTCCCGCAGGGCGTCCCGGAGATTCTCGAGCGTGAAATCGCGCGACCAGCGATGCTGCTCGGAGATCTTGTCGAGCTTGCGTGCCAGGACGTTCAGTTCGCTCGAA
>JBBIMZ010000025.1:0-14818 GCA_037444135.1 Solibacteraceae bacterium | reverse complement strand
GTCCGCGCCACCACGTTCGTGAGCACTTCCAGGGCGGTGACCGTCACGCCCGGCACCACTGCGCCGGTGGTGTCGCTGACCGTGCCGCGCAGTGTCGACAGGCCCTCCTGGGCCGCTAGCGACGCCGCCACGGCGAGCACGCCGCCGATCAAAGAAACCGTTCTTCGCATGGAAAACCTCACTGTCCTGCTCTGCCGCGAGCCCGGCGATTCCGGCGGGCGCGGCGATCGGTCGTATTATGACCCAGTTTCGCATTTCAGTCAAGTTTTTTTTCGATTGAGACTGGCGCCGAACTCCCCTGCCGCAGCTCGACGAACCGGTCGACCGCCGCAACCGGCCAGGACTCGCGACTTCCATCCGGCCAGATGACCGTGAGCGCTTCCGGCGGCGCCTGTTTCAGCTCTTCATCGCCGCCCAAGCCGAAATGCAGGCGCGAATCGCTCGCGCTCAGATAGCTGCCGTCGGCGGCGGCCCGCCGCCACACCGGGGGACGGCCTCGGCGCAGCAAGGCGGCGCGAGCGCCCAGGGCGTCGCGGTTGTTCGCCTTCAGCCGCACCGCGAGCCAGTGGCGGAGCGCTCCGGCCTGGTTCAACAGCAGGCGCGCCGGTCCGTTGGCGTTGGTCACGACGATGTCAATGTCGCCGTCGTTGTCGATATCCCCGAAAGCGGCGCCGCGGCTGACTTCGCTTAGAGCCAGCGCCGCCCCCGCTTCGCCGGTCACGTCGCGGTACCGTCCGCCTTCGTTGCGGAAAAGCTGATTCCTCTGGGCGTAGGGAAAGGGCCGGCCACGTTGCGCCGCGATGGCGCGGACCTCGCCGTTGGCGATGAACAGATCGAGCAGCCCGTCGTTGTCGTAGTCGAACCAGAGGGTGCCGAATCCGGTATACGGCACTGTCGTGTGGCCCAGCCCCCAGCGGCTGGTCACATCCTCGAAAAATCCTTTGCCGTCGTTCTGATACAGCATGTGCGTTTCGCCGAGAATGTTCGAGATGAAGATGTCCTCGTCGCCGTCGCCGTCAAGGTCCGCGGCCGTCACCCCCATGCCCGCATGGGCGGCGCCGTTGCCGTCGTAGGCGGCGCCGGACTCCAGGGCGCGGTCCTCGAACGTGCCGTTGCCGCGATTCATCCAGAGCTGATTCGCGGTCTTATCGTTGGCCACGAAGATGTCGATCCAGCCATCGCCGTCAAAGTCGGCGCACACGACGCCCAGCCCGTTGCCGTAAGCGGCGCCGATGCCGGCCTGCTGTGTGACGTCGACAAATCTCCCGCGGCGGTCGTTGCGGTAGAGTTTGTCCGGAATCGGGTTGTAATCGCCGGGACCGCAGTAGTCGCGCCCCCCGCCGGCGCCGGTGCACTTCTTGTTGGCCGCCACGGTGAAGGCGTTGTAGCGCGTCACGAACAGGTCCAGGAAGCCGTCCCGGTCGTAGTCGACGAAGGCCGCGCTGGTGCTGAAGGACCGATCCGGGGGAAGCGCCGTTGCGGTCACATCCGTGAATGTCCCGTCCCCGTTGTTGTGAAACAAGGTGTCCTGTCCGTAGTTGGTGACGAACAGGTCGGCGAAGCCGTCGTTGTCGTAGTCCCCGACGGCGGCTCCCATCCCGTAGTCGCCGTTGCCGGCCACGCCCGCTCGCTCGGTCACGTCAGTGAACCGCAGCTCGCCGGCCGGGTTCAGTTCATTGCGGAACAGCCGGTTGCCCGGAAAGTGGCCGCGCGGCACGGCAAAGAGCGAATCGGACAGCGACTTGCTCTTGTCGAGCATCGTTCCCTGGACCACGTACACGTCCAGGTCGCCGTCGTTGTCGAAATCGAGCAGAGCGGCGCCGGAACCGAAGATTTCCGGGACAAAGTAGGAGCCCGTGGCGCCGATGAAATGATCAAAGACGAGACCCGTCTGGGCGGCGACCTCGGCGAAAAGTTCCGGCCCGGCGAGACCGCCTTGGCCCGCCGCGATCACAACAGCAACGCCGGCGGCGGCTGCCAGGCGCGCAGCCTGCGCCCTCATCACGGTGCAGTCGTCGCCCCCTCCAGGCGCGCCCGCTCCCGCTCGAGCCCTTCGGCGAGATTCTGCATCCCCAGGGCGCGGGCCCTCCGCAGCGCCTCTTCGAGATACGCGGCGGCCTGGCGGGGATCCCCCAAGCGCTCATAAACGATCGCGAGAGCCTGAAAGCCGAACGGGGTCCGCCGGTCCTCCACCTTGACCGTTTCGAGCAAGTGCGGGACCGCTTCGCGCAGCCGGCCGCGCCTCGCCAGAATGTCGGCGAGCAGAAAATGCGCCTGGCGGTGCGAGGGGCTCAGTTGCAGGGCTCGCTCCAGCTCAGCGGCGGCCTCGTCCAGGCGGCCTTGCTCGTGGAGCAGCGCTCCGAGCTGCGCGCGCGCGTCCGCGTAGTTCGGATTGACTTCGATCGCCTTGCGGAACATTGCCCCGGCGCGGTCCTTCTCTCCCTTGCTGAGGAGCGCCAGCCCCCAGTTGTGGTAGATCTCCACCCAGCCGGGATCGAGCTGTTCGGCTGTGCGGAAGTGCTCTTCAGCCTGCTCGAACTGGCCCAGTTGGCCGTACATGGCGATCAAATTAATGTGAGCCGGCATCAGGTCCGGATTGCGGCGCAGGGCCGCTTCGAACTCGGCGGCCGCCTCGCGGAGCTTTCCCTGCTGCGCCAGCTCGGAGCCTTTGGCCAAGTGCGTCAGGCCGCCCGCGTAGAAAGCCTTCACTTGCTCTATCACCGGATCCTCGGCCGGCTGCCGGGCGTGTTTGAGGCGCTCGGATTCCCGCAGGTGCCGCGCCGCCGCGGCCGGATCGCCCGTCTTGCGATAGGCCAGGCCCAAGGCATAGTGCGCCGCCGCGAAATTGGCGAACAGTTCCAGTGCGCGGCGGTAGGCCGCAATCGCACCCGGCCAGTCGCCGCTCGCCGCCAGCGCCTTTCCCAGCGCCAGATGAGCCGAGGCCAGCCGCGGGTTCCGCCGCAATGCCGCTTCACAGAGACGGCGGCTCTGGTCGACCTCTCCCGTGTCGAACAGCAACTGCGCGAGGCGGACTTTGGCAGGAGCGTAATCCGGATCGAGCTCGATGGCCGCTTGCAGATGAGCGATCGCCTGCGGGTACTTGCCGAGCCACGCTTCGGCGTTGCCGAGCAAGTACGTCCAGCGGAAATTCGCCGGCGCCAGGGCCTGGGCTCGCCGGTAGCAGGTCTCGGCCGCATCGAACTTTCCGTAAGCCTGCAAGATCATCCCCAGCTTGCCCACGGGCGTGGCGTCCTGCGGGTGCTCTTGAGCCTCCCGGTGCGCCTCGAGCACCTGGTGGCGGGCGGCCGGCTCGAGCTCGGCAAGCAGCGCCTGGTCAAGCGGCTGGAGCTCGGGTGGTTCCGGCTCCGTTCCAACACACACCGCCACGCCCAGACTGATCCCCGACAACAGTGCGGCGGCGCGCCAACGACCCGCGCGCCGGAACTGCGCTCTCGTTTCCTGCGGCACAACGAACGCGCTCAAGGCCCGGGGGCCTGTGTCCGCAGCGTATCACAGCCGCCGCGGCGCGAGCTCTGCTACAATCACGGTTTCGAGCAGTTCCCCCGCAGGACCGCCCCATGGCAAAGGGCCAGACCAGCCAGCCGGTCAAGCGGAGTCCCTCCCGCTCGGCTGAAAGCGACGAAGAGATCGCCTCCGCCCTCTGCAACCACGATGTCGCCGACTGCGCGCTGGCCGGCACCGCCATCCGCTGGGTCCGCGAGGGACGCAGAACTCCCCAGGAGGCGGTGGCGCGGCTGATCCAAATCTGTCCGTGCGGCGAGATCGACGTCCGCCGGGCGGTGCGGGTGCTGGAGCGCGTTCGGCGGGCGGCGCTGGCCCGAAGCGGGCGGTGAACTGGGGCGCTGTGGTGCTGGAGGTGGGGGTCGAACCCACATGCCCCGTGAGGGGCGCGGGATTTTGAGTCCCGTGCGTCTGCCAGTTCCGCCACTCCAGCCAAGGCAGGCGCCAAGCCGCCGGGTGCGAGAAATTAGCGGCTTGCGGGCGTTCTCATCATAGCACAGGGCCTCCGGACCGCCTCTCCACCCGGCTCTCCACTGGCGGCGCGGTGCTCGGGGTCAGCCGGATTGCTGCGGGGCGGGAACCAACGGCTCCCGCAGCGAGAACGCCGTAGAAGTCATTGGCCGTCCTGGGACGGCGGTTTGGCGGACTCCACCGCCGCAAAACTTTGCCATAACAGGGCGCGGACTGGACGTACGGCGGTCAGCGACGCGGCGCCGGCACGGCCTCGATCAGCCGCTCCAGTTCCGCCGCCGGAGCCGCATGCCGGTCGGGCGCCATCCCTCCGTGCGGCGCTACTGCAAGCCGGAGCAGATCCAGTTGGAAACTCAAGGCCTGCGCCAGATCCTCTCTGGTCTCCATCACACCCTCCTCATCGGAGCGAATCGCCCGATTCATGAGTTTGTTTCCACAAATCGGGCAATCGCCTTAGAGGCGGTTGATGAGACTGGCCACGTAGCCGGCGCCGAATCCGTTGTCGATGTTCACCACCGCCACGTTGCTGGCGCAACTGTTCAACATCCCCAGCAGCGCCGCCAGGCCCTGGAAGCTGGCCCCGTAGCCGATGCTCGTCGGCACGGCGATGACGGGGCAGGACACCAAGCCGCCGACGGCGCTCGGCAGCGCCCCCTCCATGCCCGCGCACACCACCACCACGCGCGCCCGGCACAGCCGCTCGCGATTGTTCATCAGGCGGTGGATGCCCGCCACCCCGATGTCGTGAATCACGTCGACGACGTTGCCCATCACCTCCGCGGTCACCTGCGCCTCTTCGGCCACCGGAATATCGCTCGTGCCTGCGCAGACCACCGCCAGAGTGCCTTTGCCGTAAATCGTCCGGTCCCGCCACAGGCGCAAGGCGCCCGACATGGGGAAGTATTCGGCGTCGGGGAACTCGTGGCGAAACCGCGAGGCCGCCTCCTCCGGCACGCGCGTCGCCAGCAGATTCTTGCTGCGCTCGGCCAGCCGCCGGCCGATCTCGAGGATCTGTTCCGCCGACTTGCCTTTGCCGAAGATCACCTCCGGCATCCCGTGCCGCAACGCCCGGTGATGGTCGATCTTGGCGAAACCCAGATCCTCGAACGGCAGGTGCCGCAGCCGCTCGAGCGCCTCGTCGACGCCCAGCCCGCCGCGGTGAACCTCTTCGAGCAGTTGCCGCAGTTGATCCCGATCCATGCGTGGTTAAAACTCCAGCCGGCTGCCCAGCTTCAGTCCGTGCTTTTCGATGCTCCCCGCCGCCAGCTCGAGCACGTACAGCGCCTTCTGGTTGCCGCCATACTGCGGGCACTGGCTCGCTTTCGCCCGGCACGGGGGCGTGTTCGGAGACATCTCGACGATCCGCTTGTCGGCATCGAGCCAGATGAGATCCAGCGGAATTTTCACCTGGTACATCCAATAGCTGTACAGGCCGGGCTCGCCGTGGAGGAACAGCATGCCGCGGTCCGGCGCGAGCGAATCGCGGTACATCATCCCCCGCATCATGTCCTCGGGACGATACATCACTTCGGCCCGGATGACGGCGCCGTCAGGCAGGCGGACCGGCCGCGTGTTGTAGTCTTCGAGCCTCGCCGCCGGTTCGCCGCAGGAGCCGAGCGCCAGTGCCGCGGCGCACGCCAGGAGCATCCGCGCATCCATCCCCTACAATGGTAGCGTTCCCTCGCGGGCGTCATGGGTGCAAGCCTCCTCACCAGGCTCCGGCTCACGCTCGAGATGATCAAGTTCGAGCACTCGGTCTTCGCCTTGCCCTTCGCCTTCACCGGCGCCCTGCTGGCAATCCGCGAAGACGGCTTCGCCACCGTCGGCCTGGTCGCCAAACTGTTTTGGATCGTCGTCGCCATGGTGGGCGCGCGCTCGGCCGCGATGACCTTCAACCGCATCCTCGACGCCGACATCGACGCGCGTAATCCCCGCACGCGCAACCGCCATCTGCCGGCCGGCCTGCTGAGCAAAGGCTTCGCCTGGGGCTTTCTGGGCGCTTCGTCGGCCGTCTTCTTGCTGGCGGCGCGCGCCCTCAACCCGCTCTGTCTCAAACTCGCCCCGCTCGCTCTGGCCGTCGTGTTCTTCTACTCGTGGACGAAGCGCTTTACCTCGCTGTCGCACCTGGTGCTGGGCTTTGCTCTGGGCATCGCTCCCGCGGCCGCCTGGATCGCCGTGCGCGGCTCGCTCGACGTGCGCATCCTCTGGCTGACGGCGGCGGTCACGCTCTGGACGGCCGGCTTCGACGTCATCTACGCCTGCCAGGACTACGAATTCGACGTCCGCGAAGGGCTCTACAGCCTGCCGCGCCGGTTCGGCATCGCCGCGGCGCTGCGGATCGCCCGCGCCTTTCACGTGGCCATGCTGGCCTCGCTCGGCGCGCTGGCGCTCGCCTTCGAGCTCGGCCCCCTGAGCTGGGCCGGCATCGTCTTCGTAGCCGCCTTGCTCGCCTACGAGCACAGCCTCGTCAAGCCCGCCGACTTGTCCCGCGTCGACGCCGCTTTCTTCACCGTCAACGGCTTCATCGGCGTGTTATTCTTCTTGTTTTGGACGGCCGATATCCTGATTCTGCGGCCGGGAGCTTGACGGCAGGGGCATGAAGCTGGAACCCATCTTCGAAGACCGGCGCCTCCTTCCCATCGCCGAGAAGGTGCGGCAAGGCGTTCGCCTGGATTTCGACGACGGCGTGGCGCTGTACCGGACGCACGATTTGCTCGCCCTGGGCTATCTGGCGAACCTGGTCCGCGAACGCCTCCACGGCTCGGTCACCTACTTCAACGTCAACCGCCACATCAACCCGACCGACGTTTGCGTGGCCAGTTGCCGCCTGTGCGCCTTCGGCAAGCGCGTCCGTGACCCGCGCGCCTACACGATGTCGCTCGAGCAGGTATGGGAGACGGCCTGTTTTTTTTATTATTATGCGTCCACCGAGATCCACATCGTCGGCGGCCTCCACCCGGAGCTCACCCTACACTGGTACTGCGAGATGCTCCGGGGCCTCAAACAGCGCTTCCCCGAAGTGCACCTGAAGGCCTTCACGATGGTCGAGGTGGCCTACCTGGCCCGCCGGGAGAAGATTTCGGTCCGCGAGACGCTCCTGCGGCTTCGCGACGCGGGCATGGACTCGATGCCGGGCGGCGGCGCCGAAATTTTCAGCGAGCGCGTGCGCCGCATTATCTGCGATCACAAGATCGACGGCGAGCAGTGGCTCGAGGTGGCCCGCACCGCCCACCAGCTCGGCATCCGCTCCAACTGCACCATGCTCTACGGGCACATCGAGACCGACGAGGACCGCGTCGACCATCTGCTCCGGCTGCGCGCGCTCCAGGACGAAACCGGCGGTTTCGTCGCCTTCATCCCGCTGGCCTTTCACCCGGACAACACCGCGCTCCAGCACATCCCCAAGACCACGGGCTTCGCCGACCTCAAGAACATCGCCGCCGCGCGGCTGCTGCTGGACAACATCGCGCACATCAAAGCCTACTGGGTGATGATGACGCCGCGTTTGGCGCAGGTGGCGCAGCGCTTCGGCGCCGACGACATCGACGGCACGATCGTCGAGGAGCGCATCTATCACGACGCCGGCGCCACCACCAGCCAGTCGTTGCGCCGTAGCCAGCTCCTGGAGCTGATCCGCAAGGCCGGGCGCGAGCCGGTCGAGCGCGACACGCTGTATCGACCCGTCGCTCGCTCCGAAGTGACCTTCACGGTGCTGGTCTGACTGGCCGCAGGCGCGCCGTCACCGCCGCTCGCCGAACTCGCCGCGCGCCAAGCGCCGGATGAAGTCGGCGTCGCCGTCCAGGAAGTCGTACTCGTGCAGCCGGGCCGTCTCCTCCCACCAGATCCGCTCGAAGGCGCGGTTCTGCGGCGTGCCCTCATAGTCCTCGACGCGGTAGAAGATCAGCAGGATCGGCCGGGACCGGGGGTATCGGTACTCGTAGCGGACGATCTCCGGGCCGATGCTGGCTTTGACGCCGAGCTCCTCTTCGAGCTCGCGTTCGAGGGCCTGCCGGGGCGTCTCGCCGCGCTCGACCTTGCCGCCGGGAAACTCCCACTTCAGCGCGTGCGGGCCGCAGTTGCGCCGCTGGCAGATCAGGATCCGCCCGTCGCGCTCGATCACACCGGCCACCACGAGCACTTGACGCCGCTCCATGCCCGACCCTACATTATCGGTTGTCATGTACAGCGAGCGTCTGCTCGACCACTTCCGGCGCCCGCGGCACGTCGGCGAGCTGGCGCCGCCGGCCGTCACGGTCGAGGTGGTCAACCCGGCCTGCGGCGACATCATGCGCCTGTCGGCCCGGTGGGAGAGCGGCCGCGTGGCCGAGGTCGGCTATCGAACCCGGGGCTGCACCGCCGCCATCGCGGCCGGCTCGGCCCTCACCGAATGGATGCTGGGGAAGAGCCCCGACGAACTGGCCGCGCTCACCCCGGCGGCGCTCGAAGAAGCCCTCGGCGACCTCCCCCCGGCTTCCCGCCATGCCCTGACGCTCTGCCTCGACTGCGTCAAGGCGCTGCTCCAGTCAGATCAAGCCCCACGCCTCCAGGCGCGAGGGGACTGAGAACACTTCGGCGGGAGCGCCCTCGGCGACCAACACGCCTCCCACGAGGATGAGCACGCGCCTCGCCACACGGTCGGCAAACGTCAGGTCGTGCGTCGTCAGCAGCGTCGTCACCCCCATGCGGACCACCGTGTCGGCGAGAAGCCGCGCCGCCCTGCCGTCGAGCTCGGCCGTCGGCTCGTCCAGGATCAGCAACTCCGGCTGGGTGACCAGCGCCGCCGCGATCGCCGCGCGCTTGCGCTCGCCCAGGCTCAGGCTCGACGCGGACCGTCTGGCGTGCTGCTCCAGACCTACGAGGCGGAGCGCCTCCTGCGCTCTCGCCGAGGCTTCCGCGCGGCCGATCCCTCGGTTGATCAGCGGCAGGGCCAGATCCGCTTCGAGCGACGGCATGAAGAGCATGTCTTCGGGGTTCTGAAAGACGACGCCGAGGCGCGCCAGCACGGCCGGCCGCACCGGCTCGCCGAACAGCTTCACCTCGCCCGGTCCCTTGTACAGCCCGAGCAGGCGCCACAGCAGGGTGCTCTTGCCGGCCCCGTTCGGCCCCATCACCGCAACGCGCTCGCCTTCCTCGACGCAGAAGCTGATTCCGCGAAGCACGGGCGCCTGCCGGTCGAAACCGAACCAGAGATCGCGCACTTCCACCACCGGTTTCACTCGCCGAGCCCCCGCACCCGCTGCGCGGCGTAGAAGCGCTCGGCCCGGAGCAATGCCCGCCGGAGCAGGGCCGCCATCGCCCAGGCTAGGGAGTCGAACCATTCCCGCCGCCACCGCCGCGGCGCCGCCAGGCGGTGCGCCACCAGCATTCGCCAGGTCTCCTGGCCGAAAATCGCGGCGAAATGGCGCACCATCAGCAGAAACAGGGCCCCGCGAAACCAGCGCGAGCCCGGTCCGGCCCTTCCGAGCCACGGCTCGACCGGCGCCAGGCGCGCGGCCGCCACCACGAAGGCAAAAACCGCCACCGTCTTAAGCGCCGGCAGCAGGCCGCCGGCGCCGCCGAACTGTCCCAACGCCGCTAACGCCGCCGCAAACAGCAGCGCCGGAACGAGCGCCGGCAGGCCGCGCCGCCAGTCTGGTGCGGTGATCAAATGCGCGGCCACGCCCACCGCGGCCAGCCCGGCGGCCCAGGACTCCTCCCGCACCCACGCCGCCGCGCCGGCCCCGATCAACAGCACGATGGCCGCCGCACCTCTCACCGGACGCCCGAAACGAAGTATCCGCCGGGGCCCTCGTCGGCCTCGACCGCCACGGCACCGAGTTCGCCGAGGATCGCCGCCACTTCGGAAGCCTCCGGCAGAACGTCATTGCCGATCGGGCCGCCGAAGCTCCGGTGACGTTCGTTGAGTTCCCGGCTGCCCATCAGGTGCCCGATGGCCAGGACCCCGCCGCGGCGCACGGCGGGCCAGAGCGCCTCGAGCGCCCGCCGCGGCTCCCCAAGATGCGGCAACAGCCCGAAACAGAGCACTGCGTCGAACAGCGCTTCCGGGAACGGCAGCGCCCGGGCGTCCCCGCAGACGCGGTGGACGCGGCCGTCCGGGAACTTGCGGCCCACTTCGGCCAGCATGGCCGGGGCGAAGTCGAGCGCTACGATGCGCGCCGCCGGCTCGAGCAGCTCCAGGAGAGCCGCGAGCAGGATGCCGGTGCCGCAGCCGGCGTCCAGCACCAGGCGCGCCCCGGGCGGGCAGGCCCGGCGGCAAAAAGCCCGAATGCGGGCGGGCGCGTCCTCCGGGCGCGGCATCCCGTCCCACCGCGCGGCCAGCTCATTGAAGTATTCCCGCCTGGCGTCGCCGCTCATTCCGGCTGGTCCTCGAAAAGGAGGTTGCGGCGGCCGCCGAGCGCGCGCAGCACCAGCGGCACCGTCACCAGTTGCAGCGCCACGCCGGGCAGGCCTTGGAGCGTCCCAGCCACGGCCGCGGGCGCCGCCGGCAGCCCCAGAGCCACTGCCGCCAGCCATGTCAATCCGAACGAAACCCCGCGCCCGGCCGCCACTGCGGGAATCAGCGCCAGCCAGACGCTGCGCCGTCCCCGCGCGTAGATCGTCGCGGCCAGACCCCCGAGCACCGCTCCCTCCACCGACATGATCGCCGCCACGGGCGGGTACAGCGGCGGCATCCCCGTCGCCAGCGCGGAGATCCACGGAACCAGCAGTCCCGTCATCACGGCCCAGCGCCACGGCGTCAGAAATCCGTTCAGCAGCAGCGGCAACAGCATGGGCAGAAACTTGCCGCCCAGTCCCACCGCATGAAACGCCACGGGCAGCACCAGCGCCAGCGCCGCCATCGCCGCGCTGATGACCATCGGCCGCAGGTTCACCCCGCCCATCGCTCACCTACAACTGCAAGGAGAAGCCGCCCGCGGCGTTGACGCCCGGCATCGGATAGCCGGTCACCACCTCGTAGCGCTCGTCGATGAAATTGTCCACCAGCGCAAACAGCGTCCACCGCGTCCCGGCCGGAACCGTGAGCTTCAATCCGGGAGCGGTGTAGCCGTCCAGGCGCCGCGTTTTCTGCGCGTCGCCCCAGCGGCGGCCCACCGTGACCCCGTTGACGGCGAGCGTGGCGCGGCCCAGGGCGAACTCGGCCGCGTACGTGACCTTGTGTTGCGGCACGTACGGCGCCGGATTCGTCGATCGCAGCCAGGCATAGCCCCCGAACAGCGACAGGCGCCGGCCGGCGCGCCAGCGCAGCGTGCCGTCCAGGCCGCGGTTGAGCGCGGCGCCGGAGTTGAGCAGTTCCAAGTTGGGAAACCGGCCCGTCACCACCACCAGATTGTCCAGCTTCGCATAGTAGCCCGTGAGCGAGGCGGCCAGGCTCCTGGCGGGCTGCAGCTCGAGCACCGCCTGGTAATTCCACAGGTGTTCGGGCTGCAAGGCGGGGTGCGGGGCAGGGAACAAATAAAGCTCCCGGATCGTCGGATTGCGAAAGCCGCGCGCCACCGCCAAGTGAAGCGAGTAGCCCGGCCGGAAGCGGAGACCGACTCCGAATTCCGGCGCTGTGATGCCGCCGAAGATCGTGCTGTGCTCGTAGCGCACGCCGGCGTTGAGCCGCAGCGCCTCGCGCGGCGTCCAGCGCCAGCGCCCGAAGCCGGCGGCCGAGGTCTCCTGGTGTGAGCCGTAGTCGACGCCCGTCAGCCGGTTGCGTCCCATGCCCCCGTAGTTGACGACGTCCGTGCCGGCGTCCACTTCGATTTCCGGGCCGGGGAGGAAATGCTGGTGGATCCTCAGACCCGTCGTGCGGTCATTGGACCGCCAGCCGTCGGCGATGTGGTGGTGGCCCCAACTGCTATAGGCGCGGACGTCGCCCCAGGTCCGTCCCGAGGCGTTGTCCAGATTCGCGCTGAAGCCTCCGCGCCCGACCGAGGCCCAATAGCCCGGCCGGCCGGTCACAGGCCCGGGATCCTCGACCACCAAGTGGCCGTAACGGCCGCGCAGCGAAGCCCGCCAGGACTCCGACAGGGTATAGCCTGCGGCGGCGGTGCCGTCCTGATTGCGGAAATGCGAGGCCGGGCGGTGGCCGTCGGTGTGGTCGACGCCGGCCGTCAGATGATAGAAGCCGCGCGGGAAGCCTCCGCCGTGTTTGAGCCGGTATTGTCCGGTGGCGTACGAGCCGAGGCTACCGACCAGCTCCGTGTGGAGACCCTCGGACGGTTCACCGGGCTTGATCTCGATGACGCCGCCCATAGCGTTGCTGCCGTAGAGCACCGAAGCCGGTCCGTGCGTCACCGTGACCGAGGCAGCGTCCGGCAGGCTGTAGAAGTCCGGCAGCGGATGGCCCATCAGCCCCATGTAGTCCGGCCGGCCGTCGATGACCACCAGCACGCCCGTATTCGGGCTGTTGCCCACGCCGCGGATCGAGACCGCGCCGGTTCCGCCGGCGGCGATGCCGTAGCCCATGACGCCCCGGCGCGTCACAAAGACGGCCGGGAACAGCTTGTCGAGGGCGTCGAAGACCGTTCGCGCCGTGCCGCGTTCGATTTCGACGGCGCTGCTCGAGGCCGGCGAGGTCCCGAGCAATTCGCCGCGCACCACGACTTCGACCGCCGAATAGACCGGAGCCGGGCGCAGCGAAATCTCCACCTCGCCGCCGCTCCAGCGCTCGAGCCGGACAACCGCCGCTTCAAAGCCCGGCGCGCTCACCTGAAGCGTCACCGGCGGTGTGACCTCGGTCTGGAGCTGCCCGGCGCCGTCCGTTGCGAGCCGCCGCCCGGCCACCGTCACGGCGGCTCCGGGAATCGCGCCCCCCTGCGGATCGAGCACGCGCAGGCGCAGGGGTTCGCCCAGCGCGGCCGCGCAGAGCCATACAAGAAGTACAAGTGTGAATCTCACCATGCAGCGATCGTAGCACGAATTCACCAATGGTGCTACGAGCGGCTCACGCCACCGAAAAGTACAGACTCCGCTCGCGCGCGTCCACCCGGTCCAGCCGCACCGTGAGCCGGTCGCCGATCGCGTAGCGCCGGCGGGTTCGCGCCCCGACGATCTGCCGGCTCGTCTCCTGGTAGCCGTAGCGGTCTCCGGGAAGCGTCTCGATCGGCACCAGCCCTTCCACGAACAGATCCTCGAGTTCGACGAAGAAGCCGAATTTCGCCGTCTGGATGATCAGCGCCGGAAATTCGTCGCCGACCCGCTCCGCCATGAAATCGATCTTTTTCCACTCGACGAGTTCGCGCTCGGCTTCGGCGGCGCGGCGCTCGGTCTCCGACGAATCGCGCGCGATCGAGGCCAGGCGCGCCGGGTCGAGCGGCGCCGGCCGCCCGTCCAGCCACGCGCCCAGGATCCGGTGCACCACCAGGTCCGGATAGCGGCGGATCGGCGACGTGAAATGCGTATAGGCGGGCGCCGCCAGGGCGAAATGGCCCACGTTCTCCTCGCTGTAGCGCGCCTGCTTGAGCGAGCGCAACATCAGGTAATTGACGATCCGCTCCTCGGGTCTGCCTTCGACGCGCCGGATCAGCTTCTGGTAATGCCGCGAAGTGACCTTCATCCCCTCGCCTTCCAGCCACACGTCCTTGCGGATCTTCCGGCCGTCGCGCGTGCGCACCACTTGCGGGAAGCGCCGCGCCCGCGGCGGCCCGACTTCGAGCGAGAGGCCGAACTGCGCCGCCGCCTCCTCGAACTCGAGTACCTTCTTCGGATCCGGCGCCTCGTGGACCCGGTACAGCGTCGCCCAGCCGAGTTCGGCCAAGTGCGACGCCACCGCTTCGTTGGCCGCCAGCATGAACTCTTCGATGATGCGGTGGGCGATGTTGCGCGGCCCCCGGCTGATGCCGGTCATTTCGCCGAACTCGTCGAACTCGATCAGGGGTTCGGGCAGATCGAAGTCGATCGAGCCGCGGCGCATCCGCTTGCGGTAGAGGATCAGAGCGAGCTCGCGCATCCACTCGAAGCGCTCGAGCAGCCGGCCGTAGCGTTCGCGCATGCCCGGATCCCCTTCGAGCAGCAGGTGCACGTTCGTGTAGGTCATCCGCTCGGCGCTGCGGATGACGCCCCGGGTGAACTCCTGCGCCACCACGTGGCCCTGGTGGTCGATCTCGAGCAGCACGGACATCACCAGCCGGTCCGCCTTGGGCTGAAGCGAGCAGATCTCCGTCGACAGCTCCAGCGGAAGCATCGGCACGGCGCGGTCGGGGAAATACACGCTGGTGCCGCGGCGCGCCGCCTCGCGGTCGATCGGCGTCCCCGGCCGAACGTAGTGACTGACATCGGCGATATGCACATGCAAGGCGAAGTGGCCGTTTTCGAGCCGGTCGACCCAGACGGCGTCGTCGAAATCGCGCGCCGTCTCCCCGTCGATCGTCACCACATCCAGCGCCCGGAAGTCGCGCCGCCCGGCCAGCTCGGCCCGGGAAATCACGTTCGGAATCGCCTGCGCCTGTTCGAGGACCTCCGGCGGGAAGCGGTGGGGAATATGGTGCTTGCGGATGACGATCTCCACATCCACGCCGAAATCGTCCGGACGGCCGAGCACTTCGAGGATGCGCCCGACGGCCGGTTCGCCCCGCTCGGGGAAGGCGAGAATCTCGGCGTTGACGATCATCCCCTCAAGATCGGCCGCGCTCGCCACCTGGAGCTCCGCCCCGCCGACGCGGTCGGCGCCCGAGCCCTGGGGCGGCAGCTCCGAGCCCCGGGGGATCTCGATCCAGTCGGTGAGGCGGGAATCGTGCGGCTCGACGTAGTGGCGCTTCCGGCGAATGCGGAACGTGCCGACGACGGTCGGATGCGCCCGCTGGACAATTTCCAGGATTTCACCGGAGGCGCGCCCCTGGCG
>JBBIMZ010000024.1:0-14912 GCA_037444135.1 Solibacteraceae bacterium | reverse complement strand
CGCGAGATGACCTTCTCGGAGGAGCGGCCCAGCTTCTACCTGCTCAACGTCGGCGAGACGCACTACCCCTACGCGCTCCCCGACGAGCCCCCGGACCAATGGCCGCGCATCAGCGGCGTGCACGGCGTCTTCAAGCACCTGGACGATCACATCGTCGGCGGCAAGCTCGTGCGGGGCAAGCGCGAGAAGTTTTTCGACGACGCCAAGCTGAAGGAGCTGCGCCGGCGCCAGATCGAAGCCGTGCGCTACCTGGACGGCGTCGTCGAGGAGCTGTTCGACATCGTTCCCAAGAACACCTACATCACCATCACTTCCGACCACGGCGAGCTGTTCGGCGAGGACGGCTACTTCGGCCACGGCCCGATCCAGCACGATAAAGTCATGGAAGTGTTCTTCGTCGAGGGCAAGCTCCGCTGATGAGGCGCGTGAAAACGATTCCTGTCTGGGCGCTCGTGGCGCTGGCCGCCGCCGTCTCCGGCGCCGATGCTCCGCGCGGGATCGATCTGGCCTACATCGGCCCGTGCGCGCGCAAGGCCCGGGCGCCGGCTTCGCCTTTCTCGGTTCTTTCCTGACGTTGCTCTGGGCGTTTCTGGTGAGCGTGGGTACGCTGCTCACCTGGCCGGCCCGGATGCTGTGGCGGGGCGCTCGGCGCCGCAAGGCCCTGCGCCACGCCCGCGTCAAGAAGGTGATCTTTCTGGGACTGGACGGTTTCGATCCGGGTCTCGCCGAGCGGCTGATGGCCGGAGGGAAGTTGCCCAATCTGGCGCGCCTGCGCGAGCAGGGCTCTTACCGCCGGCTCCGGACCACGTTCCCGTCGCTGTCGCCGGTGGCCTGGTCGACCTTCGCCACCGGCGTCAATCCGGCGCGGCACAACATCTTCGACTTTTTGAACCGGAACCTCAAGTCCTACTTGCCGGAGCTGTCCTCCTCGCGGGTGAACAAGCCGCGGCGCACGCTCCGGGTAGGGCGCTACCGGATCCCGCTCGGCCGCCCCACGGTCGATCTGCGGCGCAAGAGCGTGCCGTTCTGGAAGATTCTGGCCGAACATCACGTCGACTGCACGATTCTGCGCGTGCCGATCACGTTCCCGCCGGAGAAGTTCGGCGGCAAGCTGCTTTCGGCGATGTGCACGCCGGATCTGCGTGGCACTCAGGGAAGCTTTTCGTTTTTCTCCACACGCCAGGAGACGGCCAGCTACGAGGGCGGGAGCCGCTACCCGTTGCACCGGAACGGCAAACGCATCACCGGCTTGCTTGAAGGTCCCGATCATCCCCTCGTCGTGGACGCCCGCCCGCTTTCGATCCCGTTTTCGCTCACGCCCAACGGCAAGCGGGATGAGATGACGCTGGAGATCGCAGGCGAGCGCTACCCGCTCCGCGTGGGCGAGTATACGCCGTGGGTGAACGTCGTGTTTCGCGCCGGCCCCGGCGTGAAGGCGCACGGTATCTGCCGGTTCCTGCTGACGCAGACCGAGCCGGACGTCAATCTCTACGTCACTCCGATCAACATCGACCCGGAAAACCCGGCGCTGCCGATCTCGCATCCCTCCTACTACTCGGCCTACCTGGCCAAGCTCCTGGGCGCTTTCGCCACGGTTGGAATGGCCGAGGACACCTGGGCGCTCAACGAAGGGGCGATCGACGAGGACGCCTTCCTCGAGCAGGCCTACCTGATCCATCAGGAGCGCGAGGCGATGTTCTTCAACGCCCTGGAAAAGCTCAAGCACGGCGTGGCCGCCTGCGTCTTCGATTCGAGCGACCGCATCCAGCACATGTTCTACCGTTATCTGGAAGGCCGCGCTTCCGGCCGCCACGCCGGCACGATCGAGGAGATGTACGCCCGGATGGACGATCTGGTCGGCCGCGCCATGAAGTACGTGGATCAGGACACAGCCTTCTTCGTGTTGTCCGATCACGGTTTCGGCTCGTTCCGCCGCGGAGTGAATCTGAACACCTGGCTGCTCGAAAACGGCTATCTGGCGCTCAAGGACGGCTTGACGACCGCCGGGCCGTACTTCAAGGGCGTGGACTGGAGCCGGACGCGCGCGTACACGCTCGGTCTCGCCGGGCTGTACTTGAACCTCAAGGGCAGGGAAGCCGAGGGGATCGTCGCGCCCGGCGCGGAAGCCGAGAAGCTCAAGGCGGAGCTGATCGCCCGGCTTACCGGCCTGCGGGATCCCGAGACGGGCGAAGTCGCCATTCAGCGCGTCTACGCGACCAACCAGATCTACCGGGGGCCGTACCTGGAGGAGGCGCCTGACCTGATCATCGGATACAGCAACGGCTACCGCATCTCCTGGGACGCGGCCCAGGGGAAGGTGACCGGCAAGGTCATCGAAGACAACGCCAAGGCCTGGAGCGGAGACCACTGCGTCGATCCGGTGCTGGTGCCGGGCGTGCTCTTCTCGAACCGGAAGATCGACGCCGACGACCCCGGCATCGAGGACATGGCGCCGACGGCGCTGGCGCTCTTCGGCCTGCCCAAGCCCGCCTACATGGAGGGCAAACCGATATTCGCTTAGGAGGACCTATTCTTAAACAACCGAGCGTCAAACTGAAGAAAGAACTCTGGGACCGCATCAAGCGCTGCGCCGATGCGGCCGGCTATTCCTCGCCCCAGGAGTTCGTCGAGCACGTGCTCGAAAAGGAACTGGCCAAGCTCGAGGACGCGGAGACCGACGAGCAGATCGTCAACAAACTCAAGGGCCTGGGCTATCTCGAGTGAACGTGATCCCGCAGTGGCTCAGTCTCCTGTTGATCAGCGTGGCGAGCGGTATCGGTCTGCTGTGGGTGTTCCAGAAGACTTCCGACCAGGCGGCCATCCGGCGGACCAAGAAGAAGCTGCAAGCCCACCTGCTCGAGATCCGCCTGTACGCCGATGACCCGGCGGTGATCTGGCAGGCGCAGAAAAACCTGCTGGCCGCCAACGCCCGCTACTTCGCGCTGATGCTGCGGCCGGCGCTGGTGGCGACCCTGCCGATGGTGCTGCTGCTCGTCGTGATGGACGGCTATTACGGCAAGCAGCCGCTTCCGGTCGGCCGGCCCGCCGTTCTCACCGCGCAACTGGGGGAGGACCTCGACCGTGCCGCGGCGCTCCAGCTCGAAGCGCCTCCGCAGATTCAGATCGAGACGCCGGGCGTGAGGGCGCTCGGCGAGCGGCAGGTCAGCTGGCGCATCCGACCCGTGGGGGAGGTCACGGGGGAGTTGCGCCTGATCGCCGGCGGCGTCACGGTGACCAAGTCGGTCGCCGCCGGTGACGGGCCGCGGTTGCTGTCGGGCCGCCGGGTGCGCTCGCTCCCGGCGCTGCTGCTCCATCCGGGGGAGAAGCCTCTGCCGGCGGCGGGCATCGAGTGGGTCGAAGTCGAATACCCGTCAGCGGGAGTTCGCATGTTCGGCCTGGAGACGCACTGGCTGGTCTGGTTCATCGTCATCTCGATGGCCGCGGCGTTTCTGCTGAAGGGTAAGTTCCGCGTGACCGTCTGACGGTGAAGCTGGCGCGCGCGATCCGGCATGCGATGGTGGGCCGGACCGGCTCGCTCGTCCTCTCGCTTCACCTTGGCAAGGCTGACCTTGTAGCCGTCCTGCACGAGCCGCACCGCACTGCCCCGTGCGGAGGACGGCGCTCGAGCAAGGACAGCGAGCTGTCGGCGTAGGCCCAGAGGGTCCTGCCGTCCGACATCAGGAATTTGAAGTTGCCGAGCTGGGCTGCGCGTTCTTCCCGAAGGGCGGGCCGCTCGGATGGTTCTCAATGAGCTCGCCCAAGCTGCGCCGCTTCTCCAGCGGCCGAACCCGAACGGGGCCGTCGCCGTAGTGCGTCGCTTTTCCAGGAAGTCCAATTGGAAGCGGCTTGTCGGCGCATCCGGCCAGCGACGGTGCCCCGGGGTTTTGTGCGAGAATTGGAACATCCCCGACCATGCGCCGCTGGGCACTGCTGCTGATTGTGCTTCCGCTGGCGGCTCAGCACGCCGACAGCCCGGAACCGAACAAAAGCCATCCCGCTATCGCCGACCCCGAGGCGATCGCCGCAGGCAAAGCTCTGTTCGCCGCCTCCTGCGCGGCTTGTCACGGACCTGCCGGCGAGGGCGGGCGCGGCCCGAATCTGCACGAACGCGGCTCCTGGCATCCGCTCCGGGAAAAGGATCTCTTCCTGACGATCAAGAACGGCGTTCCGGGAGCGGATATGCCCCCGACGCGCTTACCGGAGGAGAAGATCTGGCAGCTAGTGGCGTTCGTCCGTTCGTTGACGGCTCCGGCGATCGAGACCAAGCCGCCGGGGGACGCGGCCGCCGGCGAGGCGCTGTTTTGGGGGAGCGCTGGCTGCGGCGGCTGCCATCGCATCCGCGGGCGCGGGGGCCTGCTGGGACCCGATCTGGGCAACATCGGGGCGCAGCGCTCGGCCGAGAAGCTCCGTCAGGCGATTCTGGATCCGGACGCGGACGGCTTTCGGGGTTATGCCGGCGTCGAGGCCGTCCTCCTGGACGGCCGCACGATCACCGGCGTGGCGCGGAACCGCACCAACTACTCGGTGCAGATCCTCGATGCGCAGGGCGGCGTTCATCTGCTCCAGGCAGCGGACATAAGCCAGCTCCGGCTGAGCCGGCACTCGCCCATGCCGGCCGACTACGCGCACCGCCTCAGCGCGGACCAGATCCGAGACCTGGTGGCGTTCCTGGCCCGGCAGAGCGTACGCCCCTATGAGCCGGCAAAGAACGAAGTCCAATCGGAGGACAAATAGAGTGTCCAGACGGAGAGTCCTGCTGCTGGCAGGCTGCGCCGGCCTGCTGTCGGCGCAGGTCCGCTACGAAGATATCCGGCAAAGTCCCGGCGATGACTGGCTCACCTACGCCGGCGATTACGCCGGGCGGCGGCACAGCCCGCTGGCTCAGATCACTGCGGGAAACGCCGGACGCCTCGTGCCGAAGTGGGTGTACCACGTTCCCGAAGCCAAGGGTCTTCGCACCAGTCCGGTGGTCTACCGGGGAATGATGTACGTGACCAACAGCAACGAGGTCCGGGCGCTCGATGCGGCGACGGGACGTCTGATCTGGGAATACAAAGACACGCGCGTCAGGAGAAAAGACGTCAACCGGGGCGTGGCCATTCTCGGCGACGCCGTCTATTTCGTCACCAGCGACGTCCACTTGGTGGCGCTCGACCGCCGCAACGGGAGCCTGCTCTGGCAGACGCAATACGGCAGCGTCGACGACGGCCTGTTCGCGACGCTGGCCCCGCTGGCCGTCAAGGATAAGATCCTCGTGGGCGTCTCGGGCGGCGACAGCGGCATGCGCGGCTACATCGCCGCCTTCTCGGCCACGACAGGCAAGGAGCTCTGGCGGCAGTACACCGTTCCCGCCAAAGGCGAGCGGGGTTCGGAAACCTGGGGCGATGACGTCGAATGGGGCGGTGCGGCCACGTGGCTCAGTGGCACCTACGACCCGGAGCTGAACCTCCTCTACTGGACGACGGGCAACCCCTGGCCGGACTTTTATGGCGGCGACCGCAAGGGCGACAACTTATACTCCTGCTCGCTGCTGGCGATCGATCCCGACACGGGAGAGCGCAAATGGCACTTCCAGTTCACTCCCCACGACACGCACGATTGGGATGCGCAGGCCTGGCCGGTGCTGGTCGAGCTGCCTTACGAAGGCCGGATGCGCAAGCTGGTGCTCCACGCCAACCGCAACGGTTTTCTCTATGTGCTCGACCGCGTCACCGGGGAGTTCCTCTCGGCCTCGCGCCTGGTGGACAAGCTCGACTGGGCGACGGGAATCGATTCGAGCGGACGCCCGATCCTGGCGCCCGGCAAGGACCCGACGCCTTCGGGCAACCGCGTTTGCCCCGGCGTGCGCGGCGCCACCAACTGGATGTCGCCGTCCTTCAACCCGGACACGGGCCTGCTCTATGTGGTCACGCTCGAGCAGTGCGACATCTACACCAGCTCCGCCAAAGAGCCCGAGCCGAAGAAGAACTTCGCGGGCGGCGGCGCCGGCCCGAAGCCCTCCGAGCCGGGCCAGTTCTTCCTGCGTGCTTTCGACCCGCGGACGGGCCGCCGCATGTGGGAATACCCGATGACCGGTCCGGGCGAGTCCTGGGCGGGAACGGTCTCGACGGCCGGCGGAGTGGTCTTCTTCGGCGACGACGACGGGCATCTGGTCGCCGTCGATGCGCGCGACGGGCGCCACCTGTGGCATTTCCAGATGGGGGAGAATTTGACCGCCTCGCCGATCACTTACGCGGGGCGGGGCAAACAGTACGGGGCGATCGCTTCGGCCACGGCGATTTTCGCCTTCGGCCTGTTCGAGCCGATGGCGCCGCTGCCGCCGCCGATGAGCCGCGAGCAGTCCGCCTCGGGCGCCGTTTCACCGGGAGACTGGCGGAGAGGGGGGGATTCGAACCCCCGGTAGAGGTTTAGGCCCCTACGACGGTTTAGCAAACCGCTGCATTCGACCACTCTGCCACCTCTCCGCGGCCGCTGGGGGGTCTTTTCTAAACTAGCATATCCCGGGACCCTGCGCGGCCCGCCGCATCCGGCTCACTCGAAATTGATTCGCCCGTCCGGATAGTGCAGGCACAGATCGTGACTCAGCGGCGTAACGGAACCGTCCTTGCCTACCGCCTTAGCGTGAATCGTGAAGACTCCCCAGCCGCCCGTCGACAGCTTGAAGTTCGACTGCCGGTCGTAGACGCGCCGCACGGGCTTGGGGAACGTCGGGTGGAGCGTGTACTCGACGAACTCGATCTGGTCCAGCTCGGACGCGGGTCCTTCCACCCACACCGACCACGACCACCAGTGGTCGCGCTTGCCGTCGCCCTCGTAGGTTTCGCTCTGCTCCAGCCGCAGGCCCATCGCGCCACCCCTTTCAGAATATGCGGATCTGCACGGCGTCGGCCGATTCCCAATCGGAGCTGAACACTACCTGTCCGTTGACCACGCCCTCCACTTCGATCAGCGCCTCATCGGGGACAGCCACCGCCTGCATGTAGATGCCGCCTTTGATGCGATCGATCCGGGCGCTGCGGTGCGCCGAATCCAGGCCGTTCAGCCGCGTGCGGTAGCGCACCTCGAATTGCGGGTTCCGGATCAGGTTGCGGATCTCGGTTTCGCGGAGAGGCTCGGGCACCAGTTGCAGCTTGCGCATGCTCCACCGGCTCACGGCAGTCACCAGCTCGGCGACGCAGGCGAGCCGGTCGGCCTGGCGAAGGGGGATCCGCTGGCGGTCGCCGATCAACCCCGGAGGATTGTTGACCCCTTCTTCGCGAACCTCGAGCACGGGCCGGCCCAGACCGAGCGCCAAGACCATCTCGTCGCGCACCCAGACGTGCGTGTTGAAGGCCTCGTTTTCATGGCCCTCTCGAAGCGTGCAAAAGCCGATGAAGCCGTCGCTCTGCCGGATGCGCTCCCGGACCCCGTCCTGCAGGATTTCTCCGTGCATGTCTTTGCCGTCGAGGACTTGCAGGCCGAGGGCCCTCAGAATCGGGAATACCTGGTCCTCGATCCACTGATCGCGGGCGTTGTAGCCGTAGCCGACAAAGACGCGCGCCGGCATGGCGCCTGCTCCCCTAGCTGCGCGCGACCGCGCCCCACAGGGCGCGCGTCGCCTGCACCGCCCCAAGTGCGCGGCCGATGTGCTCGCGCGTGTTATAGACATGCGGGCAGAGGCGCAGGCCGCCGGCCGCCGCGGCCGCGATGCCGTGCTCGTAGTAGAGGCGGTCGACCAACGCCTGGCGGTTGGCTGCGGGAGCTTCGATGACGCACACGCCGGCGCTCAGTTCGGGCTCGAGCGGCGTGATCAGTTTCGCGCCGGCGGCGAGCAGGCCTTCTTTAAGCATCCGCGCCAGCTCGAGAACGCGCGCCTCGATGCGCGCCAGGCCGATGCTCTGGTGAAAGTCCGCCGCCGTCTCCAAGGCCGCCAGGCAGGCGTCGTCGCGCTGCCCAAGCGATTCGAACTTGCGCGCCCCCTTGACGTCGGGATCGGCGTCATCGCCCCAGCCCGGCGCGACCGTGTTGGGCCAGATCTCAGCCACGCGGTCAGCCTTCACGTACAGGATACCGGCCTCCTTCGGCCCCATGAACCACTTGTGCGCGCTGGCGCTGTAGGAGTCACAACCGAGGCGGCGCAGGTCGAGCCGGAGCGCGCCCCAGGTCTGTGCGCCGTCGACGTGGAAATAGATGCCTCGCCGGCGCGCGAGCGCGGCGAGCTGCTCCACCGGCAGGCGGACGCCGCTGACGTTGGAAACATGGGTGACAGCCAGCACGCGCGTGCGAGGCGAAAGGGTGCGCTCGAAAGCCGCGGCCAGTTCGTCGGGCGACTTTGGCTGCGACGGTGTGGAAACGCGGCGCACGGTGAGACCGAAGCGGGCCGCCCGCACGTCCCAGGCGACGTTGTTGGTCGGGTGATTCTGGTCCCACAGGACGACTTCATCGCCCGGACGCAGCGGAAGGCCGTTGTTAATGATGTTGTTCGCCTCACTCGTATTCCGCACGATCGCCACTTCGTCGGCGCTCACGCCGAGCTGCGCGGCGATACGGGCGCGGGCGCTCTCGAGAAGGCCGGCGAACTTCCGCCGGTTCTGAAACGAGCAATCCGCGTCGATGTCTCGCGTCAGCTCCGTCACGCGCTCGGAAACGGCGCGAGGCGAAGGGCAGAGGTTGGCGGCGTTCATCGGAACCCGCTCCTCGGAGAAAGGAAACTGGCCGCGAACGGCGGCCCAGAAAGCTTCCCCGCCCGCTGCTGGCGCCGCCAAGGCGGCGCCGAAGCCGGTCAGGAACCGCCGGCGCGAATGAGTGATCATATCCCCTCCCGGGATAAACTCCTGCGAAGGAGTCTAGCGCAAATGCCGCATCCTTAGATTGCGGTAGTGGACGACGCTTCCGGGATCGTGCTGCTGGAGCGCCAGGAATCCCTTCCGGTAAGTGTTGTTCTCGTCGACGAAATCGACGACGACCTTGTCGTTCACCTTGATGACGATGTGGTTGCCCCGGGCGATGATGTGCTGCGTGAACCAAGTGTCGGGTGGAACGAGCTGCTCCTTGATGTTGACGAAGTTGTACAGACTGCCCGTGCGCTTCCAGTCCGCGTGGGTGCTGTTGACCTGGGCTTCGTAGCCCTTGGGCCAGCCGGGACCGAACTCCGCCCGGAAATACATGCCGGAATTCCCTTTGTCGTTGATCTTGACCTCGGCGACGAACTCGCAGTCGCCGCACTGCTCTTTCATGTAGAACAGGTGGCTGCGCTCGCCGCGCCCGACGATGCAGCCGTCTTCCACGGTCCAGTTCTCCGGCCGCTCGCTGGCCTTCCAGCCATCGAGGTTCTTGCCGTTGAACATGACGATCCAGCCTTCCTGGGCGATGAGCGGCGCCGAGATCAAGACGGCGAGCAAGAGACGGACCATGCAGGCATCCTCCAACAGGTCCGAGTGTAGCAGAAGCCGACGGCGGGCGCGATGCACCCCGGCTAGGCGAGGCTTACGTTTTCCGCTTGCAGGCCCTTCGGGCCCTGTTTGAGGTCGAACTCCACCTCGGCGCCCTGGTCCAGCTTGCGGTAGCCGTCCATCTGGATGGCGGAAAAATGCACGAAGACGTCTTCCCCGGTCGAGCGCCGGATGAATCCGTAGCCCTTAGCGGGGTTAAACCACTTGACGACACCTTTCTCTCTCACTACTGCTACTCCTCAAACGGCCGCTCCGTCGGAAATCCGGGGAAGAAGGCCTCCTTACAACACACGCCACATTGTCGCAGGAGCCGGCGGAGACGGCAAGAGAACGCCAGGCGAAGCGCGGCCGGAAGGGGTTGAACGGCAAAGTTTGCCGGTTGATTTTCCTGCTTTGGGGGTGAAGCCCTACGGCTCAGGGTTCACGTGGAGCCCCTTGTGGATCGCGTACAAGGCCAGTTCCAACCGGTCGGAGACGCCGAGCTTGTCGAAGATGTTGTGCAGATGGTTTTTGACGGTCTGCTCGCTAATGAAGAGCTTTTCCGCCATCTCCCGGTTGCGGTAGCCCTGGGCGACCAGAGCGACGATCTCGCGCTCGCGGGCGCTCAAGGGCACGCGCGGGCGGTTCCTGGAAACGGCCACGGCGCCGCCGTCGTCCGGGGCGGCGAACTGCCGCATCACTGCGGCGGTGGTGTGCGAATCCAGCCAGATCTCGCCTTCATAAACTTTCCGGATGCTCTTGACGATCAGCTCCGGCGGCGTCTGCTTGACGACGATGCCAGAACACTCCAGCTTCATGGCCTGCACCCACTCGTTCTTCTCCTCCGAAGCGGTCAGGACCAGAATCTTGGTGTCTCCCTTGACGGGCCGGAGGCGTTGCAGCACTTCCAGGCCGTCGATGTCCGGCATCTTCAGATCCAGCAAAAGCACGTCGGGCCGCACTTGGTCGAACTGCTCGAGAACCTCCCGCCCACTGCCTACTTCAGCCACTACTCGAATATCGGGCTCCAGCTCGAGCAGGCGGCGCAAGCCTTCCCGGACGATCGGATGGTCGTCGACAATCATGACGCGAATCAGGCGCGGGTTTCCGTTCCCCGCGACGGGTTCGAGGTCCCCCCCCGCCAGCTCGGTTGGATTCGGTACATTTCTCATGAGCGAGTCCCTGCCACCAAATAAATTCTAGTTCTACGTTAGTACTTCGTCAATCGAAGTAATCCTTGCGTACTTCCGGTCTGGTTTCGGATCGCCCTTGGCTGATCTGGTTCATTTCCGCGCCCGGTCCGGCAGATTAGGGCATCACCCTGCGCATCGGCCTTTCGACCCAGAACTTTAGGGGGATGTCGCCCACAGGGCCCACCCCCGGATCCGGTGGAGCAATCCCTGGCAACCTCGGCGCGACGCCGCGCATCTCAATAGCTCTCGTGCGATCAACTGCGATGATGCTGTTCCCGTTCTCGGAGTTCTGGTGGTTCTACCTGGGCTTCACAGCCCTGGTCGTGTTGCTGCTCACCGTCGATCTGGGCGTTTTTCACCGCAAGCCCCACGCCGTCTCGTTCGGCGAGGCGGCCCTTTGGAGTGCGATCTGGATCAGCTTTGCGCTGGCGTTCAATTTTTTCTTCTACCGCTGGGCGCAATGGCAACTGGCCGGCGCTCCCCAGCTTGCCGCCTCCGGCCTGACGCCGGCGCGCGCTGCGCGGCAAGCCGCGCTAGAGTTCTTCGCCGGTTACCTGGTGGAGTGGTCGCTTTCCGTTGACAACATCTTCGTCTTCGTCCTGGTCTTCCGCTATTTCGCCATCCCGGCCGCCTATCAGCACCGGATCCTGTTCTTCGGCATCCTCGGCGCCGTTGTCTTCCGGGCCGCCTTCATCGCCCTCGGCGCGGCGCTGCTGCACTACCACTGGGTCATGGTCCTGTTCGGCCTGTTCTTGATTTTCACCGGCGTGAAGATGCTCTTCGTACCCGACAAGAAAATCGAACCGGAGCGCAACCCGCTCATCCGGCTGTTCCGGAAGTTCGTCGCGGTCATGCCCGAGTTCACCGGGCCGCGCTTCCTCGTCCGTCGGGACGGAATCTGGCACGCCACGCCGTTGCTGATTGCGCTCCTGTTCATCGAGGCCACGGATATTCTGTTCGCCGTTGACTCCGTGCCCGCCATCTTCGCCTTGACCCGCGAGCCGCTGATCGTCTTCACCTCGAACGCCTGTGCCATCCTCGGGCTGCGCTCCCTCTACTTTCTGCTGGCCGGCGCCGTCGAAAAATTCCATCTGCTCAAGTACGGCCTGGCCCTGGTGTTGATCTTCGTCGGCCTGAAGATGGCATGGCTGAACGAGGCGTTCGGCGGAAAATTCCCCATCGAGATCTCGCTCGGCGTCATCAGCCTGCTTATCGGGGTTTCGATCGGAGCCTCGCTCCTGTTCAAGCGCCCGGCAAAGGCGCTGGACGCGGCTCCCGGCGCCGCCCCGTAGCGGTGGCCCCGCCGCCGGGGACGCCGGAGTCGCCGAGCGCTCAGCGCTGCACGCGGCCCGAGCCGCCGCCTTTCATCAGCGCCTTGACCTCATCGACGGTGAAACGGAAGAAGTCGCCGGAGACGGAGTGCTTCAGGCAGGAGGCCGCCACGGCGAACTCGAGCGCCTCGCGGTGCGTACCCAGGTTCAGCAAGCCGTAGATCAACCCGGCCGCGAAAGCGTCCCCGCCGCCGACCCGATCGACGATGTCGGTGATCTCATAGCGGCGACTCACCAGGAACTCCTCACGGTCGTTCAGGCAGGCCGACCAGCCGTTGTGCGAGGCGCTGTAGGACTCCCGCAGCGTGATGGCCATCATCTTCAGGTTCGGGAAGCCGGCGAGGACTCTCTCGGTCAACTGGCGATACTGTTCGGTCTCAAGCCGGCCCGATTCGACGTCGACGTCCACCTGTATGCCCAGCGCCGCCTGGCAATCCTCCTCGTTCGCCACCGCGATGTCGACCCATTTGACGAGTTCGGTCATCACCTCCTGCGCCGTCTTGCCGTAGTTCCAAAGCTTCTTGCGGTAGTTCAGATCACAGGAAACAGTCAGCCCTTTCTCCTTGGCCACGCGCACGCTTTCGAGCGCCAGGTCAGCCGCGCCCTGGCTCAGCGCCGGCGTGATGCCCGTGATGTGGAACCAGCCGGCGCCGTCGAAGGCCCTGTTCCAATCGACCATTCCCGGCTTGGCCAGCGCGATCGCCGAATAATCCCGGTCGTAGACCACGAGCGACGGCCGCTGGTTGGCGCCCCGCTCGACAAAGTAGATCCCGAGGCGTCCCGGCGCGCGGACGATGCAGGAAGGATCGACGTTGAAGCGGCGCAACTCGCCGATGAACGCGTCCGCCAACGGGTTCTTGGGGGGAAGAACGGTCACGTAGCGGGCCGGCAGGCCGAGACTGCCGAGCGCCACCGCGACGTTGGCTTCGCCGCCGCCCCAGGTCGCCTGAAACTCGGGCCGCTGCAAGAACCGGTCAAACTCCGGCGGCGCCAGCCGCAGCATGATCTCTCCGAAAGTAACTATGGTTTGAGGCATAGGATTCGCCACGATTGTATCAGAGGGTCGAGATCGTCCTCGCTACGGCGTCGCGCTGGAGATCTGGCGCGCCGCAGCCATCGCGGCAAGCTCGTCGCAGCGGTTATTATCGGCATGGCCGGCGTGGCCCTTCGTCCAGCTCCAGCGGACTTTGTGGCGCCGCGTCAGCTCTTCGAGCTGTTGCCAGAGGTCCTGATTGGCCACCGGTTTCTTCTGCGCGGTCAGCCAGCCGTTCCGTTTCCAGCGCTGGATCCAGCCCGTGATGCCGTGCTTGACGTACTCCGAGTCGGTGATCACCTCGACTTCGCAGGGTTCCTTCAGCGCCCGCAAGCCCTCGACGGCGGCCCGCAGCTCCATCCGGTTGTTCGTCGTGTGCGGTTCGGACCCGTAGAGCTCCTTCTTGTGCCTGCCGTAGCGGAGGATGCAGGCCCAGCCGCCCGGCCCCGGGTTTCCCAGGCAGGCTCCGTCGGTGATCAATTGCACGGATTTCATCAAGGCTCAGGCCGGCGCCGTCTCCAATTCGCGCTCGAAGAACTCGTCGACGCGGGCGAGGATCTCGACCACATCCCGGGCGGCGTGAATCGCCGAACGCAGGCGGGAACCATTGCGCACGCCGTGGGTGAACAGCGTGGCGAACTGCTTCATCTTGCCAACGGCGTCCGGCTCGCCGCGCTCGGCGAGCAGCCGGTAATAGGAGCGCATCATCCGGTAGCGGTCCTCCTCGGTGGGCATGCGGTAGGCGCCGGTGGCCAGAAATTCGGAGATCTGCCGGAAGATCCAGGGGTTGGACGCCGCCGCGCGGCCGATCATAACGGCGTCGCAGCCGGTGCGGCGCACCATTTCAACGGCATCCTCGGGTGTAACGATGTCGCCATTGCCGATCACCGGAATTTTCACCGCCGCCTTCACCTCGGCGATCCGGCTCCAGTCGGCGCGGCCGCTGTAGCCCTGCTCGCGCGTGCGCGGATGGAGCGCCAGGGCGTCGCAGCCGCACTGCTCGGCCAGGCGCGCCACTTCCACATGGACGAGCTCGGCCTCGCTCCAGCCGGAGCGGAATTTGATAGTCAACGGGATCGAGATCGCCGCTCGCACAGCCCGCAATAGCCGCTCGATGAGCGGCAGGCTGCGCAGCAGCCCCGAGCCCCCGTTGCACCGCACGACCTTTTTGACCGGGCACCCGAAGTTGATGTCCACGACGTCGAAGCCCAAGTCTTCGCACATTCGCGCCGCCTCGGCCATCACCCCGGGATCGGCGCCGAAAAGCTGCGCCGAGATGGGGTGTTCGTCCGGCTCGAAGGCCAAGTAGCGCAAGGTCCGGCCCGGCTTGGACGCGCCTTTCGCGCTCACCAGGCCGTGAGAGCTGGTGAACTCCGTCATGAGCAGGCCGCAGCCGCCGAGCCGCCGGATCAGACGGCGGAAGACTGTATCGGTGACGCCCGCCATCGGCGCCAGCACCGTCGCCGGTGCGATCACGACCGAGCCGACGCGCAAGCTGGTGGGGAAATCCCTCATCCTTTCTTCATTCTACCGTTCGCCTCGAGCGCTTCGGCCGAAACGCGGCCGGCATCGTGCGCGTTTAATCAGGCAGGGGAGATTTCAATGCGAACGATTGCGGCGTTTCTCGCCGGCGCCGCCGTGGCCGTCGGCATCTACTGGACTGTCGAGCGCCGTGCCGGCCGCTCGCCGCGCGTTCCCGAGCCGGCGCCGGTTTCGGCGCCGGCTGTCTCGCCCACGGCGTCCTCGTCGGTCCCCGCGGTAGCGCCCGAAGCGAAGCCTGCACCGCGCCTGCGGACGGAATCCAGACCGCGCCGGACCGGGTTCGCTTCGGCAGCAGCCGCGGCGGCGCCGACGCCTCCGCCGCCCGCGGAAGAGGCGAAGGTCAGTTCCGCGCCGTCCCCGCCAGGGCCCCCGGCGCCGGCCCCCGCTGAAGCCGCCGCGCCCG
>JBBIMZ010000023.1:9622-15106 GCA_037444135.1 Solibacteraceae bacterium | reverse complement strand
CGGCCGGCCGCTCCGGCAACGGAGCCGCCCGCACCGGCCCCGCCTGCGCCGCCGGCGCCGGCCTCGCTCGGGGCGGTGCAGATTTTGGCGGTCCTCCAGCGCGAGGCGCGGCTGGTCGACTTCTTGATGGAAGACCTTTCGCCGTATACGGACGAGCAGATCGGCGCGGCCGTTCGAAGCCTCCACGAGACCTGCCGGCAGGTTCTCGCGCGCTACATGCGGCTGGAGCCGGTGATCGACGGCGTCGAAGGCAGCTTCACGCGTGTGGACCCGGAAAGCGCCGCGCCCTGGGCCGTGAAGTTCCTCGGCCGGCCGCCGGCTGAAGGCGCCCTCGGCGGAGGCATCCTCCGCCATCGCGGCTGGCGGGCCACCGGCCTGAATCTGCCGCCGGTCGAGACCGGGCCGGACTTTTCGGTGATCGCTCCCGCCGAGATCGAAATTGAGTAGAGTGAGCGACCGCGCACGGCCATGATGGTCGGCATCGACTTGGGCACGACGAATTCGGCGCTCGCCTACGTCGACCCCGACGAAGCCGCCGGAGCGGACTTCCCGCCCATCCATCTGCTCGAGATCCCGCAACTGGTTGCCGAGGGCGTCGTCGAGACGCGCCGCGTTCTGCCGTCGTTCCTCTATCTCGGAGAGAAGCGGTACGCCGGGGTCTGGGCGCGGGAGCAGGGCGCGCTGGCGCCGGCGCGCGTCGTCAGTTCGGCCAAGAGCTGGCTGTCAAATCCGGAAGTGGACCGCACGGCCAAGATCCTGCCCTGGGATGCCCGGGCGTCGGAGCGGAGCGTGTCGCCGGTCGAGGCGTCGGCCGAGTTTCTGGGGCATTTGAAGCGCGCTTGGGAAGCCTCCGGCCGGGGACCGATCGAGGCGCAGCGCGTCGTGGTGACCGTGCCGGCGTCCTTCGACGAGGAGGCGCGCGAGCTCACCGTCGCCGCCGCCGCACAGGCCGGCCTGGGCGAGATCGTGCTGCTCGAAGAGCCGTCGGCAGCTTTTTATGCTTGGGTCGCCCGCCATCCGGCCGAGGCGCGCAAGGCGCTCGCGGACGGCCAGACCGTGCTCGTCTGCGACGTCGGCGGCGGCACGACGGATTTCACGCTGATCCGCGTCGCCCGTGACGGCGACCGGCTGGAGTTCACGCGCACCGCCGTCGGACGCCACCTGCTGCTCGGCGGCGACAACCTCGATCTGACGCTGGCCTGGCTGGTCGAAACCAAGCTGGGCAAGGAGCTTTCGTTGCGCCAGCGCGCCGCCTTGCGCCGCCAGTGCGCCGCCGCCAAGGAGCGGCTCCTCTCCGACCCCAGTGCGCGCCGCGCCGAGATCACCGTGCTCGGCGCCGGAACGTCCCTCATCGGCGGCACGCTGAAAACCGAGATTCTCCGCGAAGAGGCCGTCGAGCTGACCTTCGAAGGCTTCCTGCCCGCCTGCCGCCTGGACGAGAAGCCGCAGCAGGAGAGCAAGAGCCTGTTTCGCGAGCTGGGTCTCCCCTATGAGTCCGACCCGGCGATCACGCGCCATCTGGCAGCCTTCCTGACGCAGGCCGGATGCGAGGCCGGCCGCGGGCCCGACGCGATTCTGTTCAACGGGGGCTTCTTCAACGCGGCGCTGTGCCGGGAGCGCGTGACGGAGATCGTGGCGGGCTGGTACGGGCGGCGTCCGCTGGTGCTCGAGGCCGCGGACCTGGATCTGGCGGTGGCCGTTGGGGCCGCCTACTACGGCTACGTGCGGGCGACCGGTGCGGGTCTGCTGGTGCGCGGCGGACTTCCCCGGACTTACTACATCGGCGCGGGCGGTCCGCAACGCGCCGACGAGACCGTCCGCGCCGTGTGTCTGGCGCCGCGCGGCGCCGAAGCCGGCACGGAACTCGAGGTCGATCGCGGGGACCTGCAACTGGTGGCGAACCGGCCCGTCGCCTTCCGCCTTTACAGCTCCCTGACGAGGCAGGGTGACCGCGCCGGCGACGTGGTCGAGTTTCCGGGTGATGCGCCGGAGGCGGAACTGCACCGCCACGCGCCGCTTCACGCGGTGATGCGTTTCGGCAAGGGGCCGGGCGAAGATCTGGTGCCGGTCAAGCTCGTCGCGCGCCTGACCGAAGTGGGCACGCTCGAGATCTGGTGCCACTCCAAGGTCAGCGATCACCGGTGGAAACTGGAATTCGAACTGCGCAAGGCGGCCGGAGACGCTCCGGCGCCGCGCGCGCCCGCCGCGGTGGTCAGCGAGGAGGCGCTCGAGCAGGCGGCGGCACTGCTGGCGGCGAGCTTCGATCGCCGCCGCGAACCGCCGCTTGCGCCCGAAGAGCTCCCGGCTCGGCTCGAACAGGCGATGGGACTCGGGCGGCTGTCCTGGCCGCTCGCGGCGATCCGGCGCCTCGCCGATGTCCTGCTGGAGCAGGCCGAGGGGCGGCGTCGCAACGCCCCGTGGGAGGCGCGCTGGCTCAACCTCTGCGGCTTCTGCCTGCGGCCCGGCTTCGGTCATCCCGCCGACGAGTGGCGCATCGAACAAGCGCGCCGCGTCTGGGCCGCCGGCTTGCAATTTCCCAATCGGGCGCAGAACGAGATCGAATGGTGGATCTTCTGGGGCCGTCTGGCCGGGGGGTTGAACCGCAACCAGCAGATCGACTTGTTCCAGCGCCTCTCCGGGACGTTGCTGCCGCGCGGCAAGCCCCCGCGCGTCAATCCCAGCCTGCTGCGCGAGATGTGGCGGACGGCGGCGGCGCTCGAGCTGCTGCCGGTTCAAACCAAGATCAGCCTGGCCGAGGCTTTGCTGGCGCGCATCAAAGCCGGCCAGTACACCGAAAGCGAACTCTGGTGCCTGTCGCGGCTCGGCGCGCGCCGGCTCTTCTACGGTCCCGCCAACCAGGTCTTGCCGCCGGTGACCGTTTCCGCGTGGGTGCGGGACTTGCTGGGTGTGCCGCGGGCCGCCGAGGCGCTGGCGCTTCTGGCGCGGCAAACCGGGGACGCCAGCCGAGACCTGCCCGCGCACGTGCTCGCTCAGGTTCGGCGGAAGCTCGAAGGGGAACTCGACGCCGCGCGCCTGCTCGCCATCTTCGAAGGCGAGGAAGCGCCCGACGCGCGGAGCCTCAGCCGCATCTTCGGCGAAGAGCTGCCCTCCGGCCTGGTGATCGGGCCCGCGGCGGAGTCTCAATAGGCGAACTTGTGATCGGGCGTGACCTGGCCCGCCAGGCGCGGATCGCCTCCGGTGGCGGCCAGCAGGCGCGCCATGCGCTCCTGGAGGGTTTCCACGAGCCGGCGCGTTTCTGGATCCTTGACGTGGTTGACATAGCGGCCGCGCATGCGCAGGCCGATGCGCGCCTCAGCCAGCAAGTTGCGCACCTGGTCGGGGTCGGTGCGCAGGTCGTAGAGTTCCGGAATGTCCCAGATGCCTGGATAATGCATCAAGCTGTGCGTTTCCGTACGCAGGCCGACGACGCTGGGCGTATAGGGGAAATCCTGTTCCCAGGCGTACTCGTAGAGGAATTCGGTGCGCCAGTCCTCCGGCTCCAGCCCCCGGGCGAGGCCGAGGAGTGAGCGCCCCTGAAACGACGGCGGGGCCGGTATGCCTGCGGCCTCCAGAATCGTCGGGGCGATGTCGAGGTTGAGCGCCATGCGGTCGACGGCGCGCCCCCGGCCGAACAGCGCCGGTGAATGGGCGATCAGCGGCACGCGGATCGAGGCCTCGTACATGGCGCGCTTGTCGATCAGCCCGTGCTCGCCCCACATATAGCCGTTGTCGCCCATGTAGAGAATCAGCGTGTCGTCGAGCAGGCGGCTCGATTCGAGCTGAGCAAGCACCTCACCGACGCTGTCGTCAATCCCGACCAAGCACTGGCAGTAGCGGCGGTAGTGAACTTCGAACGGCTCGTCGCTGTCGAGCATGCCGTCGACGCCGTGGCGCGTGAAACGCCGCCGCCGGACCCACTCGGGCCACTGGCGATAGAACTCTTCCTTGTAGAGCATCGTCGGCGGGCGCGGCACGCTGAGGCCCTCGAACAGGCGAGCGTGGCGTTCGGGCGGCTGGAAGGGCGCGTGCACCGCCTTGTGGGACAGGTAGACGCAGAAGGGCCGCGAGGCGTTTTCGCGGATGAAGCGCACGGCGGCCTGCGTCAGGATGTCGGTCATGTTGCCCTTGACGCGCTGCCGGACGCCGTTCAGGTTGATGTCGGGGTCTTGATATTCGCCCTGGCCGCGAAAACTCAGCCAGTGGCCGAAGCCCGGCTGCGGCGCGTCCGAAGAGCCGCCCATGTGCCATTTGCCGAAAAAGGCGGTGCGGTAGCCGTGCTGCTGCAACAGTTGCGGGAAGGTGGGCAGCTTCGGGTCGAGGTCGGAGAAATTGTCCTCGATCCGGTGCTGGTGCATGTAGAGGCTGGTGAGGATCGAGGCGCGGCTGGGCGAGCACAGCGAACTGGTGACGAAGGCGTTGCGGAAGTGGACGCCGCCGGCCAGCAGCCGGTCCAGATGCGGCGTGTGTCCCCGCAGCCACGGATGGCCCAGCCCTCCGATGAAGTTATAGCGGTGATCGTCAGTGAGGATAAAGACGATGCTGCGCCGGACCGCTTGCGCCCGCACCAGCGGCGCAGCGGCGGCCGATAGGAAGCTGCGGCGGGAAAGGGGTTTCATGGTTTGAACCTCGCAAGCGCCGAGAGTGCGCGCAGCACGTCGGCGGCGTCGTTGTACAGATGCAGCGACAGGCGCACGCGTCCGTCGCCGGCCCAGACGATGACGCCCTCCTGCTCGAGGGCGGCGCCGATCCGCTCCGCCTCCGGGTGGGCGAAGGAGACGATGCCGGAAGCGTATTCGGGCGCCGCCGGCGTCAGCAACTCATATCCCAGGCGTTCGAGCTCGGAGCGCAGGTGGGCGACGAGCGGGGCCAGTTCGCGGTGGAGGCGTTCGACGCCGGCGGCAAGCAGCAACTCGACGCCGCAGTGAAGCGCGTACAGCGCCGGGAAATTGGGCATTCCGGCCATAAGGCACGCCGCACCGGGCTTGGCCTCATACCGCTCGAAGCGGTCCGGGGTGAAGATGGCGCGCACCGAGTACCAGCCCGCCGTCGCCGGCGCCAGCCGCTCCCGCAAGGCCGGCGCCAGGTAGACGACGCCCCCGCCGTGCACGCCGAGCAGCCATTTGTACGTGCTCGCCACCAGATAATCCACCCCCTCGAGCGGGAACGGTACGCGGCCGAGCGCCTGTGTGGCGTCGGCGCAGAAGACGGCGCCGGCGCGGTGGACCTCCCGCGCGAGCTCGGCCAGATAGGGCAGGAACGTACCCGTCTTGTAACTGACGATGCTGGCCGAAACGAGCCGCGTGGCGGGGCTGATCGCCTCGATCCATTGCTCCAGCTCGACGACGCCGTCGTGGGAGGCAAGAACGCGGACGCGAACGCCCCGGGAGCGGAGGCGCAGCCACGGAAGCACGTTCGAGGGGAATTCGAGGTCATGGAGGAGGATCTCGTCGCCGGCGCGCCAGTCGATCGAATTCGCCAGCAGGT
>JBBIMZ010000023.1:0-9610 GCA_037444135.1 Solibacteraceae bacterium | reverse complement strand
GGCGCTGCCGAGGAACGCAATGTCGGGCGCTGCGGCGCCGAGCAGGCGGGCGAGAGCGCACTTGACCTGCTGCTCTTTCTCATACAGCCGGCTCCGCGCCGGCGTTCCCGCAGCCTTCTCGGCGTAGTAGGCCGCCAAAGCCGCGGCCGCCTCCTCGGGCGGCAGTCCCTCGGCGGCCGTGTCAAAGTAGGCGACTTGGCGGGCGCGCGGGAACCGGGCTTTGCCCAACACCGACGGGCCTCCTCAGCGAGCCGCTAGAGCCGGCCGAAGAAGCGCTGGACGGCGTCGATTCCCCGGTACAGGTTAGGAAGATAGAATTTTTCGTTCGGCGCGTGGATGTTGTCGTCGGGCAGGCCGAACCCCATCAGCACGCTCGGGATGCCGAGACACTGGTGGAACACGCCGACGATCGGAATCGAGCCGCCGGAGCGGATGTAAACCGTCGGCCGACCGAAGACTTCCTCCATCGCCGCCGCTGCCGCCTGAATGAAAGGGTTATCCGGATCGATCAACGACGGGGCGCCGGAGTGGATCGTTTTCCATTCAGCCCGGACTCCGCGAGGACAGACGGCGGCGATCGCCTGCTCGATCTGCGAGGCCGCCTCCTCCGGCTTCTGGTCGGCCACCAGGCGGAGGCTGATCTTGGCGACGGCGCGGGCCGGGATGACCGTCTTGGCGCCCTCGCCGGTGAAGCCGCCGCGGATGCCGTGGACTTCGAGCGTCGGGCGGGCCCAGAGCCGCTCGAAGACCGAGTACTCCGGCTCGCCGACCAGTTCGGAGACGCCCAGCTCCTTTTCCCGGTAGTCGCTTTCGTCAAAGGGCAGGCGCGCCCAGGCCTCGAGTTCTTTCGCGCCGGGCGGGCGGATGCGGTCGTGGAAGCCCGCAATGCGGATATGGCCCTCGCGGTCTTTGAGCGCGCAGAGGATCTCGGCGATGGCCTGGATCGGGTTCGGCGCCACGCCCCCGTAGACGCCCGAATGCAGATCCTGCCGCGCGCCGGCAACGTGCAGCTCTCCGTAGACGATTCCCCGCAGGCCGGTGCAAATCGTTGGAAGCTCCGGAGCGAACATCTCGGTGTCGCAGATGACCACGGCGTCGGCCCGAAGCCGTTCCGGGCGCGACGAGACGTAGCGCTCGATGTGACGTCCGCCGACCTCCTCTTCGCCCTCGATCAGGAAACGGACGTTCACCGGGAGGCGGCCGTCGCGCGCCAGCAGGCCGGCGACCGCCTGGATCAGAATCCAGGTCTGGCCCTTGTCGTCGCAGGCGCCGCGGGCGTAGAGGTTGTCGTTGCGGATCGCGGGCTCGAAAGGAGGGGAGTGCCACTCTTCGAGCGGATCGGGCGGCTGCACGTCGTAGTGTCCGTACAGGATCAGGGTCGGCCGACCGGGCGCGTCCAGCCATTCGCCGTAGACCAACGGGTTGCCGTCGCCCTCGATGAGTTCGGCCCGGCGCAAGCCGCCCGCTTCGAGGGCGTCGCGCACGAATTCGGCGGCGCGGCGCACGTCGGCCTGGTGCTCGGCCAGCGTGCTGATGCTAGGGATGCGAAGAAAGGCCTGGAGGCCCTCCAGGAGGCGGTCGCTGGGAATCGGCATCACCACTACGCTACACTATCGACAGAGCATCGCGCAGCCTCCCTTGCTCATCCTCTTTAAGGAGGGGATTCCATGATGCCCAACCGGCTCGCCAGCGAGAAAAGTCCGTATCTCCAACAGCATGCCTCGAACCCCGTGGACTGGTATCCGTGGGGCGAAGAGGCATTTGAAAAGGCCCGGCGGGAGAACAAGCCGATCTTTCTCTCAGTCGGTTACTCCACCTGCCACTGGTGCCACGTGATGGAGCGGGAATCGTTCGAGTCTCCGGAAGTGGCCGAGATGTTGAACCGCTGGTTCGTTCCGGTGAAGGTCGACCGCGAGGAGCGGCCGGACATCGACCGCATTTATATGACCTTCGTCCAGGCCACGACGGGCGGTGGGGGATGGCCGATGTCGGTCTGGCTCACTCCGGACCTCAAGCCCTTCTATGGCGGCACTTACTATCCGCCGTCCGACTCTTACGGCCGCCCGGGATTCCTCACCGTGCTTCGCAAGATCGTCGAAGTCTGGAACACGGACCGCGCGCGCATCGCCGAATCCAGCAGCCAGGTGATCGAACAGTTGCGGCGGCACCTGGAGGCGTCCGATCAAGTGCGCGGCCGGCTGGGCGAGGAGGTGTTCGATGCCGCCGACAATCAGCTCCGGCGCAGCTACGACCCTCAATTCGGCGGCTTCGGCGGAGCGCCCAAGTTTCCCCGCTCGGTCGTCCACAACTTTTTGCTCCGGTACTTCCGGCGCACGGGCAACCGGGAGGCGCTCGAAATGGTCTTGCACACGCTGCGGCGCATGGCCGCGGGGGGCGTCCACGACCAGCTGGGCGGCGGCTTTCACCGGTACTCAGTGGACGACCGCTGGTTCGTGCCGCACTTCGAGAAGATGCTCTACGACCAGGCCCAGCTGGCCGTCTCCTACGTCGAGGCCTGGCAGGTGAGCCGCGAGGAGCAGTTCGCTTGTCTGGCGAGGGACGTTCTCGATTATGTGCTGCGGGATCTGACCGGCCCCGAAGGCGCCTTCTATTCGGCCGAGGACGCCGACAGCGTCATCGACCCGGCTCGCCCGGAGGAGAAAGGCGAGGGCGCCTTCTACATCTGGAGCAAGGAGGAGATCGAAGGCCTGCTCGGCGAGCCTGTCGCCGAGTGGTTCTGCTTCCGGTTCGGGGTCGAAGCCGAGGGTAACGTCCGCCATGATCTCCACGGGGAGTTTCTCGGGAAAAACATTCTCTACGAGGCCCATTCGATCGAAGAGACGGCGCGGCATTTCTCGGCCGATGCTGCAACCGTGGGGCGGGCGCTCGAGGACGCTCGCCGGCGCCTGCTGGCGGCGCGGAACAAGCGGCCGCGGCCGCACCGCGACGACAAGATTCTCACATCGTGGAACGGCCTGATGATCTCGGCGCTGGCCGTGGCGTCCGGAGCGCTCGGCGAGCAGCGGTATCTCGAGGCGGCGGACCGGGCCGCCCGCTTCCTCCTGGAGAAACTCTACGACCCGGTTTCCGGCTCCCTGCTCCGCCGGTACCGCGGCGGCGAGGCGGCCATCCCGGGCTTTCTCGATGATTACGCGTTCCTGCTGGCGGGCCTGCTCGATCTGTACGAGGCCGGCTTCAATATCGAGTATCTCCGGACTGCGGTTCGCCTGGCCGAGCAGCTGATCGAACGGTTCGAAGACCGGTTCGCAGGCGGGTTTTTTGCAGCCGCGGAAGGCGACGACAGCCTGGTGCTGCGCCTCAAGGACGACTACGACGGGGCCGAGCCCTCGGGAAATTCGGTCGCCGCGCTCGGCTTGTTGCGACTGGCGGAGATGACCGGCCGCCGCGAGTTTCGGCAGGCGGCCGAGCGGACCCTGGAGGCGTTCGCCGCGCGGATCGCGTCCCTGCCGACGGCGCTTCCGCAGATGCTCGTCGCGGCGGACTTCGCCTTGGCGAAGCCCAAACAGATCCTGATCGCCGGTTCGAACTCGGATCCGCGTACGCGGACGCTCGCGGCCGAGGTCCGCCGGCGCTTTCTGCCGCACCGGACCCTCCTGCTCGCCGAGGAACCGGCGCGCGCTTGGTTGGGCCGGGAGCTGCCCGTGATCGGCCAGGTTCGGGAAATCGACGGCGGGCCGGCAGCCTATGTGTGCGAGAACTACGCCTGCCGCCTGCCCGTCACGGGAGTAGACGAGTTGGCGGAGTTGCTAGAATAGCCGTTTTCGAAGTCATTTCGCACGAGGAGGGATTGATGGAACGGCCAGGCGCCACGACTCTGAAAGGCAATCCGCTCACGCTGATCGGACCCGAGCTCAAGCCGGGCGACAAAGCGCCGGATTTTGAATGCGTGGACAACTCGCTTCAGCCGGTGACACTGGCCTCGACGGGCGCCGGCGTCCGGATCTTCAGCGTCGTGCCTTCGCTCGATACCCCCGTGTGCGACATGCAGACCAAGCGCTTCTCCGATGAGCTCAAGAGGCTGCCGGGGGTCGACGTCTACACGATCAGCATGGACCTGCCGTTCGCGCAGAAGCGGTGGTGCAACGCCTTCGGAATCGACAACGTCAAGATGCTCTCCGATCACCGCTCGGCCTCGTTCGGCCAGGCGTATGGGACGCTGATCAAGGAGCTTCGCATCGAGAGCCGGGCGATTTTCGTGATCGACAAGGACAACGTCATCCGCCACGCCGAGTACGTCAAGGAAGTGGCCGATCACCCCGACTACGACGCCGCGCTGGCCGCTGCCCGGGCGTTGCTGTGAAGAGCGATGAGCGCAGCTGACACACCCCGTCCGATCACGGTGGCGGTCCCGGAGCCGAACGGACCGCTGGTGCTCGAAGGCGAAATCGAGATCGCCGGACCCGATGGCGCCGTCCTGGCGCGGCACACGGAGACGGCGCTTTGCCGGTGCGGGCACTCGGGCAACAAGCCGTACTGCGACGGCAGCCACGCCCGTGTGGGTTTTCAGGATTCCGGCGCTCTGGGCCGTTTCAACAATCCGGTCGAAAACCTCGCAGGCGGAGCGGTGCGGATCACGCCGCGGCCGAACGCCTCGCTGGGGGTCGCCGGGCCGCTCGAACTTCGCGCCGGCGACGGGTCCCCCGTGATTCGCCTGGAGAAGGCCAGCCTCTGCCGCTGCGGCGCTTCCAAGAACAAGCCGTTCTGCGACGGCAGTCACAAGGTGATCGGCTTCCGCTCAGACTTCTGAGCTGTCTTCCCGCCAGCCGCCTCCGGATCGCAGGTGAGCGGCGAAGGCAGCTCCGGTCTGAAATTCACCCGACAAATCGCCGGCCAGTTTCTCCCGGATCGCCGCCAGCGTCTCGGCGAAGGCCGCCAGCGCTTGGCGAACCGGTTCCCGGTTGGTTGCCAGGATGTCGCGCCAGATCTCGAACGGGCTCAGGGCGAGGCGCGTCATGTCGCGCAAGCCGGGGCCGGCAGCTTGCCCGAGCAACTCCGGATGGCCCTGCGCGGCCAGCGTCGCGGCCAAGGCGGTGGAAACCAGTTGGGGCAGGTGCGAGGTGAAGGCCACGATGCGGTCGTGCAGCTCGGGGTCGAGCACCAGCGGGCGCGCGCCGATACGGCGGATCCACTCGACGAGTTCGGCGGCCGGACCGGACTCGAGATCGGACGGCGCCGGCGGCGTCAGCACCCAGGTCCTTCCGCGGAACAGATCGGCTTCGGCCTCCGCCACGCCGCGGCGCTCTTTCCCTGCCATCGGGTGGCCGCCGAGGAAACGGGCGCGCCGGAGGTGCTCCCGGGCGCAGCGGGCGATCGCGGCCTTGGTGCTGCCGGCGTCGGTGACGAGCGCTTCCGGCCGGACCAGATCATCGAGGTGGCCGAGCGTGTCAAGGATCCGGAGGATCGGCTGCGCCAGAAAGATCAGGTCGCTCGAAGCGGCCGCCTCCTCCAGCGGCACGGCTTGATCGATCACGCCGCGCCGCAGCGCCTCGGCGACCGTGGCGGGCGAGCTGACGCCCAAGATGCGGCCGGAAAAACCTGCTTTGCGCAGAGCCAGGGCGAAGGAGCCGCCGATCAGCCCCACGCCGACGATGGCCACCACGCGCATCCGGGCCGCCTCAGATGCTGCGGCCCACAGCCGGCGCCATCCGGCGCAACTGCGCCATCAGCTCGGCGAACTGTTCAGGCCAAAGCGATTGCGCGCCGTCGCTCAGCGCGCGTTCCGGATCACAGTGCACTTCGATGAGCAGGCCGTCGGCGCCGGCGGCGACGGCCGCCCGGGCCATCGGCGGAACCATGTCCCGGCGTCCGGTGGCGTGCGACGGATCGGCGATGAGGGGCAGGTGCGACAGCCGCCGGACGACGGGGATGGCGGCGATGTCCATGGTGTAACGCAGCGAGGTTTCGAACGTGCGGATGCCGCGCTCGCACAGAATCACGTCGTAGTTGCCGCCGGAAAGGACGTATTACGCCGAAAGAAGCAGTTACTCGATGGTGGCCGAAGGGCAGCGCTTGAGCAGCACGGGCCGCCGCAACTCGCCCAGTTTCCGCAGCAGGTTGTAGTTCTGCATGTTGCGGGCGCCCACCTGGAAGATATCCACGAAGTCGGCCATGAGCGGAATCTGCGTGTGGTCCATCACTTCGCTGACGGTGAGCAGTCCGTGGCGGTCGGCGGCCGCACGCAGCCACTTGAGGCCAGTCTCGCCCAGCCCCTGGAAGCTGTACGGGGAGGTGCGCGGTTTGAAGGCGCCGCCGCGGAGGACTTTGGCGCCGGCGCGCGCCACAGCTTCGGCGGTCCGCTCGATCTGCTCCTCGCTTTCGACGCTGCACGGACCGGCCATGATGGCGAGCGCCTGACCGCCGATCTCGACGCCGCCGGCGCGGATGACGGTCCCTCCGGGGCGGAACTGGCGGCTGGCCAGCTTGTAGGGCGAGGCGATGCGGTGCACCTCCTTGACGCCGGGCATCACCTCGAACTGCGCCAGATCGACGGTCTCCGACGGCCCCACGCCGCCGAGGACGGTATGGCGGATGCCGGTCGAGCGGTGTACGGTCAGCCCGAGCGCCACCATGCGGTCGATCACGGCCTGGACCTGCTGCTCCCGGGCGCCCTCTTCCATCACCACCAACATCGCTGGCCCCCCTTGCTCACTTCGCGGCCACCTGGTCGCGGCGGTTGCGGCTTTCGCGGTTCATCCGCTGGAGCGTGCGCATCTCGTCGACGATCCGCTCGAACAGGCGTTTGAGCGCGTCAGGCGGCAGCGGGCCGTGATTGCAGGATTGAATGTTGCGGAAGACCTCGTCCTCGCGCTTGGGTTCGTAGATGGGCATCTGGAGCTGCTCCTTGACGCGGCCGAGCTGCTCGACGATGCGCGTGCGCTCGTTGAGCAGCCGCACCAGCTCCCGGTCCACCTCGTCGATCTGCCGCCGAAACTCGGCGATCGCCTTGAGCGCCTCCTTGCGGTTCATGGACTCCTCCGCGGCAGGGCATTGCGCATAGCGCGGGCCAGCGCCCCGAGGCGGCACTCGAGCGCGTCGCCGGGGTTTTCTTCGACCAAGCGGACGAAGGCCGAGCCGACCACGACGCCGTCGGCGAGCGCCCCGACGGCGGCCGCGTGTTCCGGCCGCGAGATCCCGAAGCCAACGGCCAGCGGCAGCGCGGTGATCTTCCGCATGGACGCCACCAGCGGCCCGACCGCTTCCGAGACCGAGCTCCGCTCGCCTGTCACGCCCGCCCGCGAGACCAGATACACGAAACCGGTCGAGTAGTTCGCCACCAGGCGCAGCCGCTCCGGCGTGCTGGTCGGCGCGGCCAGAAAGACCGTATCCAGACCGTGCCGGTGCATGCGCTCCACGTATTCGCCCGCCTCCTCGACGCTCAGGTCGGTCAGCAGGCAGCCGTCGATGCCGGTCGCGGCGGCGTCGGCGGCGAGGCGGTCCAGACCGTAGCGCAGGGCGGGGTTCAAGTAGGTGAACAAGAGGATGGGGATCTCCGAGCGCGAGCGCACCACGCGGGCCACGTCGAGAATCCGGCGCAGCGTGGCGCCGGCGCGCAGGGCCCTCTCCGAGGCGCGCTGGATCACCGGACCGTCGGCCACCGGATCGGAGAAGGGCACGCCGAGTTCGATCAGATCGGCTCCGCCACGCTCGAGCGCCGCAATCAGTGACGGCGTGCGTTCCAGACTCGGGTCGCCGGCCGTCAAGTAGGCGATCAGGGCCGGCCGGCCTTCCTCGCGGAGGCGGGCGAAGAGCCGCGAAATCCTAGTGGGCGGCGTCGGGCTCATCGAGTTCTGGAAAGTTCTCCCGGTAGATGTCGATGTCCTTGTCGCCGCGTCCGGACAGATTCACGATGACAGCGCCGCCGGGCCACTGGCGGGCGCGGCGGAGGGCCTCGGCGACGGCGTGCGCCGATTCGAGCGCGGGCAGCAGGCCTTCCACGCGCGCCAGAGTCCGCGCCGCTTCGAGCGCCTCGCGGTCGCGCACGCGGACGTACTCGGCTCGACCGCGGTCGTGGAGCCAGGCGTGCTCCGGCCCGACCGCCGCGTAGTCGAGCCCCGCTGAGACGGAATGCGTCAGGGCGACCTGGCCGTCTTCATCCTGGAGCAGATAGCTGTGGGTGCCGTGCAACACGCCCGGCGTGCGGGTGAGGAAGCGGGCGGCGTGCCGGCCGAGTTCATCGCCGAGTCCGCCGGCCTCGACGCAGATCAATCGGACCGCTTCGTCTTCGAGGAAGGCGTGGAAGATTCCGATCGCGTTGCTGCCGCCGCCGACGCAAGCGAAGACGGCCTCGGGCAGCCGCCCCTCGGCTTCGAGAATCTGCCTTCGCGCCTCGACGCCGATTACGCGCTGGAAATCGCGCACCATCATGGGGTAGGGATGGGCGCCGAGCGCCGAGCCCAGCAGGTAGTGCGTGGTCGAGACGTTCGTCACCCAGTCGCGCATCGCTTCGCTGATGGCGTCTTTGAGCGTGCGGCTGCCGGCATTCACCCCCACCACCTTGGCTCCGAGCATGCGCATCCGGAAGACGTTCAGCCGCTGGCGGCGCATGTCTTCCTCGCCCATGTAGACGACGCACTCCATGCCGAACAGGGCGCAGACGGTCGCGGTCGCCACGCCGTGCTGGCCGGCGCCGGTCTCGGCGATGATCCGCCGCTTGCCCATGCGCCGCGCCAGGAGCACCTGTCCCAGGCAGTTGTTGATTTTGTGCGCGCCGGTGTGCAGCAGGTCTTCCCGCTTGAAGTAGATCCGGGCGCCGCCGGCCAGTTCGGTCAGGCGCCGCGCCGGATACAGCGGCGTCGGCCGGCCGGCGTAGTGGGCGAGCAACTCCTCGAGTTCGGCCTGAAAGGCCGGATCGCAGCGCGCTTCGCGGTAGGCCGCCTCGAGCTCTTCGAGCGGCGACATCAGGATCTCGGGCACGAACCGCCCGCCGTAAGGGCCGAAGTGTCCCCGAAGATCCGGCAGCGACGTCATGAATTCTCCTTGAGCGCCGCCTTCACGAACGCGGCCATCTTCCGGTGGTCCTTCCGTCCCGGCGCGGATTCGAGCCGGGAACAGGCGTCGACGCCCCACGGCCGGGCCGTACGGATCGCTTCGCGGACATTGTCCGCATCGAGGCCGCCGGCGAGAATGATCCTGTGCCGGAGGCCGGCGACGCGCCGCCACTCGAAGCTCCGCCCCGTGCCGCCGTGCAACGCGCCGGACGGCGCGTCGAGCAGAAACGCCTCCGCTGCGTATCGCTCCAGCAGCTCCGGCCGGAACGCGGAATCGACGGCCATGGCTTTCCAGACACGAAGTCCGGCGGGAAAAGCCTGGTCGCCGTGGAGCTGCACCGCGTCAAGCCTCAGCGAGGCGGCCAGCGCGCTGACGCGTTCCGGCGGCTCATTCACGAACACCCCCACTTTCCACACCGTATCCGGCAGGCCCGCCAGGATCTCCGCCGCGCGTTCCGGCGCCAGATAGCGGGGGCTCTTCGGCCAGAAATTGAAGCCGAGGGCGCTCGCCCCGCACTCGATCGCGGCGAGCGCGTCGGTCCGGTTGGTGATGCCGCAAATCTTCACCATCATGACAGCAGGGCGCGCAGGGCGGCCTCGGG
>JBBIMZ010000022.1:13867-15128 GCA_037444135.1 Solibacteraceae bacterium | reverse complement strand
GCGCAGCGGCGGGGCCTGGAGGTTTTCGATGCCGATCCACTCGCCGTCGCGCCAGCTCGAGTAGTACCAGCGCGCCAGCAGCGCCAGATGATCCTGGCGTTCCGCCGCGGGGACCGGGGCCGGCGCCAGCGAGGCCATCAACTCACCGAGGCGCTTGTCGAGCGAGACGGGTTTGCCCTCGGCCGGGGCCAAGGAGAACTGAAACGGTCCCTGCCAGGCGCCGCGAAGCACAAACCAGAGCAGAACGGCGCCGGGCGAGGCCGACGGCGTCACCGCCACGCCATGCAAACAGTCGATCTCGGCCGCCAGGTCGCCGCCGAGGCGGATGATCTCCCGGACGCGTTCCCAGCGGGCATGCTGGCGCGCAGCCTCTTCGAACTCCAGCTCCTCGCTGAACCGGTCCCGGGCGGCGGCGATCGTGCGCAATAAGGAGGCTCCGCGGCTGGAGAGGAACTCGGCGACGCGGGTGGCCTCGCTGCGATACTCGTCGATGCTGACGACGAGCTGGCACGGCCGCAGGCACCGGTTCATCTCCCCGTAGATGCAGCCGGGATGCTGCGGCGAGGGGTCGAGATCCTCCTGGCACCGGCGGAGTTGGAACAGATCCAGGAATTCGCTTTCGAAGCGCTCGGCGGCGGCCCGGGTGGGCACGGGGCCGTAGTGGAGGGCGCGGGAACCGGTCAACCGGGCCGTCACCTGCGTGCGGGGAAAGCGGTTTGCGAGGATCAACTTGACGTAATGCGGCATGCGCAGACGGAGCAAGCTCCGGTAGGTCTCCGGGAAGTGCCGGCGCGCGAGCGCGTAGGCGTAGATCGCCGCCTCGAGGCGCGAGCCCGTCCGCCAGTACTCGATGCGCCGCGCCACCTCGCGGAGGTTCAACCTGCGGGAGAGCGCCGCGGGGCCGAGCAGGCGAGCCAAGCGCCGCCGCAGCGACGCCGTCCGGCTCAAATACGGCGCGCCTTGGCGCGGCCAGAGCAGGAATACGGCGGGCGCCGCCGGAGCAAGGCCGGCCGCGGCGTCCATGCCGGCTTCCTCCAGGTCGATGATCTCCGGATCGGGTATCCGCATGGCTCAAACCGGGGCCGTCCTGCCGCACCGCGTCCGGCGCCCGAAGCGTCACCGCAACTGGGCCAGCAATGCGCCCGTCTGGCTCAACAAGCGGAAGCGCGCGGCTTCGAGCGCATACTGGGCGTCGTAGAAGGCCAGCCACTTCTCATTTTCGAGGTACCGCGCCGCTTCCACGTCCCGCAGCCAGGCGCGC
>JBBIMZ010000022.1:0-13809 GCA_037444135.1 Solibacteraceae bacterium | reverse complement strand
CCTGGCGCGCCACGTCCGCGGCCGCCTCGGCCGTTCGTACGCGCTCGAACTCCCGCCGCGTCTCGACGGCGATGCGCCTCCGCGCCGTCTCCAGTTCCGTGCGAAGACGCTCGACTTCGAGTTCAGCCGCGGCCGCCCGCGCGGCGGCCGCCGAGCCGGTGAAGAGCGGGATCTCGAAGGCGACGCCGAGCTGGCCGTTGTGCCGCTGGAACTTCCGGAAAAACTCGTCGTAGTTGTTGAAGCGGGCGAAGACGCCGTACTGCGCCACCAGGCTCAGCGACGGCAGCCTGGCCGCCTTTTCAGCCCGCACCCGGTAGCCCTGCGCCGCCAAAGCCGATTCCAGGCGCCGGACCTCGGCGCTCGATTCGAGAGCGGCCGCGACGGCCTCCTCGGCCGACTGGGGCAGCGCCGCCGCCCGCGGCTCTTCGGCCGGACGGACGCGGTCGCCCGCCGGCAGCCCGAGTACAAGCGCCAACAGGCTCTCTCTGTACTCCCGGTCCGCTTCGAGAGCGCGAACGCGCTGGCGGGCCCGGGCGACATCCAGTTCAGCCCGCTTCAGCTCGACCGGAAGTTCGCGGCCCTCGCCGGCGCGCGCGCGCATCGCCGCGGCCACGCGCTCGAGCCCCTCGATCTGAGCCTCGACGAGCCGGGCGGCGCGCCCGAGCCGTTCCGCCTCCAGATACAGCTCGACGGCGCGCAGCGCCACTTCCGAGCGCTTCGCTTCGGTCTCGATCGCCGCGCTCCGGACCGCCTCGCGCGTCCCCGCCAGCTCGTGGCTGAGGCGGCGGTTCACTACGGCAGCCACGGCGCGAGCCTGGATCACGGTCGGCGCCGAGCCCTCGATGCTCATCGGGAAGCCGCTGGTGTACGCCAGGCCGCTGCCGGCGTACACCTTGGGGATGAAGGCGTCGCGGGCGATCTCGACGCGTTCGCCGGCGGTCCGCTCGGCCAGCCGCGCCAGCGTCACCTCCGGATTCCGCTCGAGTGCCCTGGCGACGACCTCGCGCAAAGTCATCTGGCGCACCTCGGCGCAGGCGCCGGCGGCGGCCAACAACAACACGACCAGAATCTGTTTCAAGCTTTCTTCTCCCTCGCGGCGCAGCCCGCGCCAGCCGCTCATCCGCCCTGGATGCGCTTGAGCAGCCGCTCGGCTTCCCAGCGCGGCGGATGTTCCGGCCTCAAGTCGGCGGCCAGATACTGCTCGAGCAGCTCCCGGGCTTTGTCCAAATTGCGATTCCCCTCGATATAAGCGCTGGCCTGCGCGAACAGGATTTCCGGATCGTCCGGCGCCAGGCTCCGGGCCTTCTCGAACAGCTCATCGCTCTCGGCCCGCCGTCCGAGCCGCGCCAGAAAGCGAGCCACATCGAGCAAGCGCCCGACCTGCCTCGGCGCCAGCTCCGCCGCACGCCTCAGGTGCTTCTCGGCCGTGGAGAACTCTTTCCGTTTCTTCGCCAGTTGCGCCTGGGCCCAGTGATACTCGGCGGGGTCGAGTGCGCGCAGCCGTTCGGCGATCCGGGCCGCCTTCTCCAGCCCGCCCCCAAGGAAGCCCGGGGCGTCCAGATAGTAGGAGAACAGGTCACTGAGCGCCCTGACGTTGTTCGGATCCAGCTCCACGGCCTTCTCGAAGGCGCGGCGGCAGGCCGAAGCGTAGCGCGGCGCGGTGAGAAAATGGGCATGCTCGGCGCGCCGCCCATAGGCCTTCCCCAGCCAGTCCCAGTATTCGGCATTGTCCGGTGCAGCAGCCACGGCGCGTTCCAGCCATTCGGAGGCCTCCTTGAATTTGCCCTGCCCGTAATAGGCCTTCCCTATCAGCGCCAGCACGGGCGGCTCTTTCGGCTCGACCTCGGCGAGCGCGCCGATCACGGCCTCGTAGCGCGTCTGTTGGTACAACTCGAGCGCGCGCTGGAGCGCCGAGCCCTGGCCGGCGGCGAGCAGGACCGTTAACATGAAGGGGGAAAAGCCCTTATGCATCACCCGCGACTCTCACATTATATTGGATGGTTTCACCTGCTCCTGGCGTTGCCGGTTTGCGCCGCAGGATTTCACGACGAAATTCCCTTCAGCAAGCATGCCGTCGACCTCGGCGCGGCCGAGACGTGCGCCGTCGCCGACCTTAACGGCGACGGACGTGTGGACATCGTCTCCGGCGAGAACTGGTTCGAGGCGCCGAACTGGGCGCGACGGCCCTTCCGCGAGCTGCACTTCGAGCAGAACTACATCGACGCCTTCAGCGACCTGGTACTCGACGTCAACGGAGACGGCCGCCCCGACGTCGTCACGGCCACGTGGTTTTCGCGCAAGCTGAGCTGGTATGAAAACCCGGGAGCGGCCTCCGGCACGTGGAAGGAGCACCTGATCGATTCAGGCGCCCCGGTCGAGTTCGCTTTCCTGGTCGACCTCGACGGCGATGGCAAGGCGCGGGAGCTGCTGCCGCAGTTCGGCTCCGAGAAGACTCCGCTCGCCTGGTACGAGCCGGCCGGCGGGGCCTTCGTCAAGCACGTCGTCAGCGGGGCCAGCTACGGTCACGGCATCGGTGCGGGCGATGTCAACGGCGACGGACGCGCCGACATTCTGACGCCGAAAGGCTGGCTGGAGGCGCCGCCGGACCCGCGCCGCGGGCCCTGGACCGAACACTGGGAGTTCGCCGCGCTCCAGCTTCCCGCGCTCGGCTTCCTCCACGTCCTGGACCTGAACGGCGACGGCCGCAACGACGTCGTCACGTCGCTGGCGCACGACTACGGCGTCCTCTGGCTCCAGCAAGGCCCCGGCGACCGGTGGACCAAACACGTCATCGACGACTCCTGGTCCCAGGCGCACGCGCTGTCGATCGCGGATCTGAACGGCGACGGCCGGCCCGATCTCGTCACCGGAAAGCGCCTTCACGCCCACAACGGCAAGGACCCGGGCGGACGCGAACCCCTCGGCGTGTTCTGGTACGAATTCCGCAGCGCCCCCGGCGGCGGGCTCCTCTGGAAGCGGCACATCGTCGACTACGGCTCGCGCACGGGCGGCGGCATGCAGATTCCGGTTGTCGATATCGACGGCGACGGGGATCTGGATCTGGTGATGGCGGGGAAAGGCGGCCTGTTTTTGTGCGAAAACAAGAGCCGCTGAGGGTCACCGCGCGTTCCGGCGCGACTCCAGGCGCGCAAGGACCTCTAGCAGGACGCGGCCGACGGCGCGGAAGCTGGCCGCGCTGAGCTTGTCCGGCGTGTCGGCAGGCGTGTGCCAGTAGCTGTTGCCCGGTCCGTAGTCGAAGTCAATGAGGTTCGCCGCCGGAACGCCGAGTTCGACGAACGGGTAGTGATCGTCGAGCACAGCCCCGCCTTCCGGCAGAAAGTGGCGCCCCAAACCCAGTTGGGCGGCCGCCGTCCAGATCAGTTCGACGAGCGCGCGGTCCGAGTACTGCTCCTTGAGAATCCCGAGGTCCCGGTCGCCGATCATGTCGACGTTGACGAGGGCGATGATGCGGCTGAGCGTCGAGTCCTGCCGCCAGCGGCGGGCCAGATGGCGGCTCCCGTAGAGGCCGTCGGTGGGAGTGTAGTCCACAAAGGCTTCTTCGCCGTCGAACCAGACTAGGTAGACGTCGTGCACGCGTTTGCCGCCGGACAGCACCGCGGCCATCTCGAGCAGAAAGCCGGCCGAGCCGCCGCCGTCGTTGGCCCCGAGGAAGCCGCTGGCCGGCATCGATTTTGTGTCGTAGTGGCCGCTGAAGACCACCGCCTTGCCCGAGGAGCCTCGAAAGCGGGCGATCAGGTTGTTCATAGCGACCGGGCCAAACGGCGTGCGGGCTTCGAACGGGTCGTCCAGCACCTCGCACCCCAGTCCCTTCAGATGAGCGCGGATATAGTCCTGCGCGTTGCGGTGAGCGGCCGAACCCGGCGTGCGGGGCCCGAGCCGGACCAGCTCCGTGGCGTGCCGAAGCGCCACGTCACCGGAGAACCCGCCGCCGGCGAGCAACGTCAACAAGAAGGCTTTTGCGCCGTGCATACGTATCCCAGCGTGAAGTTGCGCTCGCGGTCCAGGAAATCCAGCAGCGGCGCCGCCAGCGCCGGAGGCGCGAGCAACAAGCCGGCGGGCAGCAACCAGACGCCCCGAAAGAACTGAAGGCCGTTGAGCAGCTGGCGCGACAGGAAGCGGAAATAGCCCCCCATCGGCGTGATCGCGATGGGCTCGAGCCCGGCGGCCTGGAGAAGATGCCGGACGCCGTAGCGCGTGTAGCGGAAATAGTCGTGCGGCGCCTGATGGATCTCCCAGGCGTGCGGCACCACCAGAAGGAGGCGGCCGCCCGGTTTGAGCACGCGCGCCAGCTCCGCCACGACGGCATCAGGGCGGCGGACATGCTCGAGCGTGACGATATTCAGGCAGGCCTCGAAGCTGGCGTCGAAGAAAGGCAAGGCCGCCAGGTCGGCGATGGCGTCGAGCCGGCTGTAATCCCATGTCGGGTCCCCGAGGGCCAGATCGACGCCGTAATAGCGCTGCTGCGGAAAGCAGGCGGCATGGCGGCTCTCGCCGGCCCCGGCATCGAGGACACGGGCGGCCGGCGGCAGCGAGGCGGCGAAGGCCGCCACCGCGTTTTCGATGAGCGCTTCGAAATGGAGGATGTAGCGGAGCAGGCCGCGAGGCAAGAGGCGCCGCAGGGCGGCGTATCTCATCGTTTCTTGCGCGCCTCCATCATGACGGTCCCCCCGGCGCGGCAAGCCGCCTCGAGCAAGGTGAACGGGAGGCAGGCGGCCACGAGCGCGAAGTAGGCCACGTTCTTCCAGAACGCCAGGCGCGGCGACTCGGGCACACCCCGGATCTGGCGGACCATCGGGTCCAGGCCCGGCGCCAGGCTCGTGGCCAGGCACGCCGGATTGTCGCGCAACGAGAAATGCTTCACGCGCACGACCTCGAAGCCGCAGCGGTCCAGGAGCACCTCCAGGTCGCCGGCGCGGAAGTTGTACAGGTGGCGCGGCACCTCCAAGCCGCGCCAGTGCTCGCCCAGAAGCAGGAATTGCCAGCTGGCGGCATTCGGCACCTGGACGATGAGGCGGCCGTCGTCGTGGAGAAGACTGTGGGCGGCGCGGAGATAGTCGGCCGGATCGTAGAGATGCTCGAGAACGTGAAACATCGTCACGGCGGCGCAGCTTCCGGCGGGCAGCGGAGCCTGCGAGAGCGAACCGCAAAGCGCCGGAACGCCGTTGTGCTCCCAGGCGACGCCGGCCGCGGCCAGCGAGAAGTCGAGTCCGACGACGCGGTAGCCGCGGTCTTTGAGGAGCCGCAGGAAGAGGCCTCCGCCGCAGCCCACGTCGAGCACGAGTCCCTCAGCCCGGCAACGCGCCAGCGCCTTTTCGACGAAACGGACGTGATCGCGCAGCACGAACCGGCGATAGGCTTCGATGAGCCGCGCCCCTGCATCGCTTCCAGCAACGAACCAGTATTCGCGCGGATAATACCTCCAGAGTTGGGCGGGCCCGGGGCGCGGTGCGAGGCGAAGCAGCCGGCAGGCGCCGCACTCCACCACCCGGAAGCGTTCTTCGGTGGTCCGGAACAGGTGGTCCGTGGCCTCGAACAGTGTGCGAAAGTCAGACGCTCCGCAGGCGGGGCAGAGATCCGCCGGCGGGCCGGCGCGCTCAGGTTCGGGGCGGGGTGAAGGCGGGGCGACCGCTTCCCGGGCTGCGCCTCCGTCCGGCAACGGGGGCAGAAAGTTCAAATCGCCTGCTCCATCAGTTCGCGCAGGCTGATGCGATGGCGGAACAGCAACCGGCGGAGTTCCGAGTCGGACAGCCGGCGGATCCTGCGAATTTCTCTCCGCTTGCGGAGCATGCGCGGCAACAGGCGGAGCGCCTGGAGGTCCCCCTTGACCAGCGCCGTCGTCAGTTGCCATTTGCCTTCGAGGCCGGGAAAGCGCCGCAGCTCGCCCGTGTTTCGGGCCGCGGCCCACAGGCCGGCGGCCAGCCTTGCCAGATAGAACGCGCCGTTTAGCCATAACAGGCTCCAAGGAAAGAGCTTTGCCGCCAGCAAAACTCTATTCCGCTCGATCAGTTCCATCCGTTTCGAGGACGCCACGCCGAGCGTCGCCGCACGGTGGTGGCGAACCACGGCACCGGGCGCGAACAGGCATCTCCAGCCGGCGATCCGGGCCCGCAGCCCCAGTTCGGCGTCGTCGCCGTAAGCGAAGAAGTCCTCGTCGAAACCTCCGATCTGGTCCAGCATCGCCCGGCGGTACATGGCCGCGCAACCGTCCGGCCAGAGAATCTCCTCGATCCGGTCATACTGGCCCCGGTCCAGCACGCCGCTGCCACGGCCGCGGTTCTGCCCGTCCAGGTAAATGACATGGCCGGCCTTGTCGATCCGTTGCGGTTCGCCGAAGACGAGAATCTTCGATGCCGCCATGCCGATGTCGGCCGACAGATCGAAGACCTGGCGCAAGGCCTCCAGCCAGCCCGGCTCGGCTTCGGCGTCGTTGTTCAATAGCGCGATGTAGTCGCCCGACGAAGTGGCGATGCCCTGGTTGTTGGCGGCGCAAAAGCCTCGGTTCTCCGTGTTGCGAATCAGTTTCAGATCAAATTTGCGGCAGCCGCCGAACTCAGCGGCCGCCATTTCGGCCGAGCCGTCCGCCGAGCCGTTGTCGACGACAACGACTTCAAAGTGGCTGAGGCTCTGCCGCGAGAGCGACTCCAGGCAGGCGCGCAACAGCTCGCGGCGGTTCCAATTCACCACCACCACGGAAATGTGGTTACCCGACGGGAATCGCACCGGCCTGTTGTATTATAACCTCAGGGTTCAGCACGGATGAGTGTCCTCGGCGAAACACTCCGGCGCGCGCGCGAGCAGCGGCGCTTGACTCTGGCGCAGGCGGCGGCCGAGACGCGGATCCGCGAGCCGTACTTGGCGGCGATCGAAGCCGGCCAGTTCGAGCGCTTACCCGGGGCGTTCTTCACCCGGAGCTTCGTGCGCCAGTACGCGGCGTTTCTGGGCGTTGCGCGCGATCAGGTCGAGGCCGAACTCGAGCGCATCGTTACGCAGGTTGCGCCCCCGCTGATTCCGGGCCAGGAGCCGCGGCGCCAAGGCAGCGATCTGCCCCCGATCGCCGGGTATGCCGCTCCCGGGGCCGACCGCCGCTTGATGCGGGCCCTGGGGGGTCTCCTGGCGGTGGTCGCGCTCTGCGCGGCGGGCTATGCGTGGTGGCTGCGCGTGCGGGAAATCCGTTCGAACGAGACGGCCGCGCCGGCGAGTCCTGCGGCGCCGCCGGCGGCCGAGCGGCAGCGTCCGGCGCAGACGGCTGAGGAGGCGCCCGCCTCGGCCCGCGTCGAAGTCCAGGGACCGCTTTCGCTTGAGATCATCGCTCAAGAGGAGACCTGGATCGAAGTCACCTCCAACGGCCAGCGGCTGTACCAGGGCGTGCTGGAGCCCAACGAATCCAAGGTCATCAGCGGGCTGGACCGGGCGCGCCTGGTGGTTGGCAACGCCGGGGGCCTGAAAATCCTCTCCAACGGGAGGCCGATCGGACCGATAGGCGAACGCGGACAGGTTCGCGTGGTGATGCTCAGCCCCGAGGGCGCCGAAGTCATTGCACCGCGCAAGAAGCCGGAGGAGGGAACCGAGTCCGAATCGGCGTCCGGTTCGCTGCGGGGCTGACGGCGTCCTACCGTTTCCCGAACGGATAGAGCGAGCGCGCCGCCAGAATCTTCGCCTTCTCCCCGGACCGGTCAGGCGAGGCATAAAAGCCGACCGTGCAATTCAGGCGGAAGAAATAGGCGTCGCCGGGCTTGGCGGGATGCTTGCCCATGACGCCGTCCATGCCGCCCCCGGCGACAATGTCGCCCGAACCGCTGTAGACCAGGTAAATCTCTTCCTCCCGATCGTGGTGGTGCGGGAAATTGGTCGCCCCGGGTTCAAACTCCATCACGAACAGGCTCGTCAGAACGTGGGCGGCGGCGATGCGGTCGCGCCGGCTCTCGGTCGTACCCATCAGCAACCGGTACTTGGCATCGGCAGGGTGCCCGCCGACCACCTGGAGCGGGACGTCCTCGATGTTGGCGATCTGGAGCTTCGCGGGAAGCTTGATCTCAACCCCGGAGGGGATTCGGAAGCCCATCACAATCAGGCGCAGCGGCGCTGTGGAAGGGTTGGAAACGGCGTGTGCGACCGTCGGGGGCAGATACAGGAAGTCGAACTTCTTGACCCGGTGGGTCTCTTCGCCGTAGCGGACCGCACCGGAACCCTCCATGACGACGTAGACTTCCTCGACGCGCGGGTAGCTGACTTCGCTGCACGCCCCGCCGGGATCCACCGTGATTTCGCCGTAACGCGAAACGCTGCGTGCGATGCTTGCCTGAGCATCGCCTTCGCCGAAGGCGGCTCGGTAGTGGCAGGTGGGCGAGGTGAAGTCGGTCCGAGTTTCCCGCAAAGCCGGAATGTGGCGGTAGAGCCACGTGGGCGCCACAGATCGCTCTTCGGCGGCGAGCGGGCCGGCGAAAAGGGCGGCCAGGAATCCGAATGAGGCCAGACGACGAAGTTCGTGGTTCACGGACGGCATTTTATGACGGCGGTAGCGGGCAATGCAATGGCAGGCCCGGCACGCCGGCCCGCGCGTCAGGGGCCGCCGGCGGCCGCACTCACCGGCGTGACCGAGGCCAGAAAGCTCTCCTCGTCCTCGATCTGCAGGCCGATGCGGAGCCAGTAGAGACCCAGCGGCGCCAGGAGCTCCGCGGCGCCCTGGGGAAGATTCATGACGTCCTTCTCGGTGGTCAGCAGAATCTCCGCGCCGTGACGGTGTGCATCGGCGGCCAGGCGGCGTAATTGCCGTGGCCGGTAATGGTGGTGGTCGGGAAACGTCCAGCGAACCACGGGCCGGCAGCCCAGCCCCGCCAAGGTGCGCCAGAACGAGTTCGGATTGGCGAGGCCGCAGAAAGCGGCCGCGCGCCGGCCGGAGAACTTCTCCGGCAGCTCGCTGGCGCCGGTGGTCAGCTCCACCCAGCCGAGCGCGACCACGCGGGAGCGAAAAATGGGCGCCCGGCGGTTCCAGGCCCGTACCTGCGCTTCGATTCCGGCCAGGGGACGCTCGGGATCGGCCCGGGTGATCAAGATGACGTCGGCGCGTTCGAGCGCGGCCGGCGGCTCCCGAAGCCGACCCAGGGGAAACAAGGCCCCGCCGCCGAAAGGATCTTGGGCGTCGATCAGAACGAGGTCCAGGCGGCGCGCAAGCCGCCAGTGCTGAAAGCCGTCATCGAGCAGGATGACGTCCGGACGGAAGCGCTCCTCCAGCATTCGTCCGACCTGATAACGGTCCGCCCCGATGCCCACCGCGGCCGTGCCGGCGCGCAGAAACAACTGGGCTTCGTCGCCGGTGACGCCCGTGGGGACAACGGCGCCGGGCGGAAGGACCGTGGCCGGGGCCGGGAAACGCCGGCGGTAACCGCGCGTGAGGATGGCGGGGTTCCATCCGGCGGCCTTCAACCGCCCGGCCAGATGGAGCACGCACGGAGTCTTGCCCGAGCCGCCCATCGTGATGCCGCCCACGCTCACCACGGGCGCCGCCAGCGATTTCCGCCGCGCCGCCGCCCGCGCGCGCTTCCAGCGCAATCCCCAACTCCAAGCCCACGCAAGCGGCCCGAGTGCAACCCTGGCGGCCAGAGGGCGCGGCGGACGCACGATCGAGAACTCGGTCAGGCGGCGGATCTCCTCGAGCGCCCGGATGGTTGCGCCCCGGCGTGCTTCCGCCAAGAGGCGGCAGCGCCGCCCGAGTTCCACCGAGCGGGAGACGTTCGCAAACAGTCCCGCCACCGCCTGAGCCAGCTCTTCGGCGCGCTGAATCTGGAGGATCGCGCCGGCGCTGCGGAATTCGGCGGCGATGTCCGGGAAGTTTTCAAGGTGCGGCCCGGTGATGACCGGACGGCCGAAGAACGCCGGTTCGAGCAGATTGTGGCCGCCGCGTTCGGCCAGCGTCCCGCCGAGGAAGACGGCGTCGGCAAAGCGGAACAGGCTGCTGAGTTCTCCCACGCTGTCTAGCAGGAGGACGCCGGGCAGCGGCAAGCTCTCCTCTCCGGTGAGCTCCGAGCGCCGCCGGAAAGCCACTCCGGCCCGTTTGAGCCTGGCGGCCGCGGCGGCGAACCGCTCGGGCTTGCGCGGTGCCAGAATCAGCAGCAGGCGGGCGTTGGCCGCCGCCAGGGCGCCGAAAGCGGCGATCACGGCGTCGTCCTCGTCCACGTCGCCCTCGTGCGCCGGAGGCATGGTGCTCGCCGCAACCCAGACCGGCTGCGGCCGCGTCCGGCTTAGCACCCTCTCCACCACCGCCGGAGGGACCGCCCCGGCGGGATCGAAATCGTATTTGAGGTTTCCGGCGACCCGAACGCGCTCCGGGGGCGCGCCGAGCTGCCGGTACCGCTGAGCCGCTAATTCGTTTTGCGCCAGAATGGCGTCCGGCCAGCACAGCAGATGGCGAAGCCAGCGGGCGAGGCGGCGGTAACGGGGCAAGGTCCGGTCAGAGATTCGGCCGTTGACGATGACGAGCCCGGCGCCGGTGCGCTTGACCTCCCGGTAAAGGTTCGGCCAGATCTCGGTTTCCACGATGACCACCACCGAGGGGCGGAGCCTCCGCAACACCCTGCGAACGGCAAAGCAATAATCGACCGGCGCGTAGAAGACGCCGTCGGCATGAGCTCGCAGTTTCTCTTCAGCGACCTTCTTGCCCGCCAGAGTCGTCGCGGAGACGAAGATGGCGCGCCCGGGAAAGGCGGCGCGGAGCCGCTCCACCAGCTGCAGGGACGCGAGCACTTCGCCGACCGAAACCGCATGCAACCAGACGGCGCCGCCGTCCGTCCCCTGAATCGTCCGTGGCAACCCGCCGAAGCGCTCCGGCAGGCTGGCCAGGTAGGGCCGGTCGCGCCAAGCCCGGACGAGCAAGTAGAGTAGCAATAAGGGGAAGGCCGCCGCCAGAACGAGGCGGTACAGCAGATAGATGAAGGTTCTCGCCACGTCTCTGACGCTCCTACTGAGTATAGCCGGCGCCCGAGCCGGTGACGAGAAGGAGGCCTTCCAGCCGCGCCCGGCCTCCTCTTACAAGAACCGCCAGAAGATCGCCGGCTTGACCGTCGCCGCCGAAGTATTCGACACGCGCGAGGAGATGAAAAGCGCCTTCGGCAAGCTCGACCTGAGCCGGTACGGCGTGCTTCCCATCCTGGTGGTGATGCAGAACGACTCCGGCAAGGCGCTGCGTCTCGACGGCGCGCGCTTTGAATACATTCGTCCCGACCGGCGGCGACTTGAAGCGGTCCCCGCCGGGGAGGTCCAGTATCTGTACGGAGTCAAGAAGCCTCAAACCGTCCCCGCTCCGCGCTACCCGCTCCCGGGCCTCGGGGGCAAGCCGAAGAACCCTCTGGCCGCGTGGGAGATCGAAGGACGCGCCTTTGCCGCCAAGATGTTGCCTCCGGGCGATGGGGCCAGCGGCTTCGTCTACTTCCAGACCGCCAACCACCGCGGGGCGGCTCTGTATGTGACGGGCGTAGTCGAGGCGGCGACCGGGCAGGAGCTGTTTTATTTCGAGATCCCGCTCGACTAGGGCGGCGAAGCAAGAAATCCACGAAAAATTTTGTTGACTTCGGACCCGATTGTCCGTATATTATGACTTGGGCCTGCAAATGAGTGGCGCGGATCCGGAGTGGCTCACCACCGGCGAGGCCGCCCGACTCTGTTCGGTTGAGCGCGACACCGTTCTGAAATGGATCAAGCGGGGGCGCATCCGCGCTTGCCGCACGGCCGGAGGCCACTACCGCATCGCCAGCGAGGATCTGGAGCGGCTGTTGACGCCGTTGCCCACGAGGTCAGGGGCCGAGCGGCGGGCGCCGGCGCTGCGCTGCTGGGAGTACCTGGCCGTGGAAGGCGAAATCCGGAGCGAGTGCCGCAACTGCCTGGCGTTCGAAGTGGGGGCTGCGTGGTGCTACCGGCTCCGGCGCCGGGCGCAAGCCGCCGGGTTCTTCTGCTGCGGCCCGAAGAGCTGCGAGGAGTGCCCGTACTACCGGCGGATCGCCGGCTTGCCGGCGCGCGTGCTGGTGGTCACCGAGGACAGCGCCTTGCGGCGCGCCCTGGCGCCGGGCGATCCGAGCGTTGCATTGACATTTGCCCGCAGCTCTTACGAAGCGGCGCGTCTGGTTCCGGAGCTCTGGCCGGCGCTGGTGGTGATCGACGACGAGGTGGACCGCCACGGAGGTTGGGAACTGCTCGAAAGCCTGCTGTCGGACCGGGCGGCCGCCGGCCTGCGCGTGCTTTACGCGGTCGGCAGCGCCGGCCGGCGGGCTGAGGTCAAGCGCGGGAATCGGCGCGGGGCTCTGCTGGCCGTGCTCAAGAAGCCGTTTGGCGTTTCGATGATTCAGGAGATTCTGGCGGAGACCCCGGTGGAGGCTCCGCCGGCGGGGAAAAGCGAGTGGGAGGGAGGTCGAGGAAGGAGTGAGTGAAATGGCTTCAGAGAACGAGAAGATCCAGACGCCGGAGACGCCGCGGCGGAAGTTCTTTCGCGCCGTCGGGGGCCTCGGAGCGGGGATCGCCGCCGCGCTGGCCGGACTGAAAGCGATCGGCTCGCGGAAGGCGGAGGCGGCTGAGTTGCCGCCCGTACTGGCCGAATCGAACGGGAACCTGCTGGTGCGCATGCAGCGTGACCTGGAGGCGACGCTGGCGCGCGGCACCACGCCCAGCTGGTTGATGGTGGTCGACACGCGCAAGTGCGTCGGTTGCGACTCCTGCACGGTGGCCTGCCGCGCGGAATGGCCGACGGGGCCGGCCGGCAGCTACCGGCGAGTGATTCAGTTGCGCTTCACGCCGGGGCCGCGGCCGGTTTCGATCTTCAAGCCGGCCAACTGCCTGCAATGCGACAACCCGCCGTGCGCGCGGGCCGTGCCCGAAGGGATGATCCGCAAGCGGCCCGACGGGATCGTCGAGTTCGACTACAACCGGCTCCGCGGCCCTTACGCCAGGGCGGCGGCCGCCGCCTGCCCGTTCAAGGCCGTTCACGTCGATGACGGAAAGACCTTCACCCAGACGACGCCCGCGCCGCAAGCCTACGAGGAGCGGACGTTCGTCGAAAACGGCGCCGTCTACAGCCGCAAGCCCGGCGCGACGACGCTGGCCGACACGGCGCGCAAGTGCACGTTTTGCAGCCATCTGCTCGAAATCGGCGTGCTGCCGGCGTGCGTGAGGACTTGCATCGGCGGGGCCATGTACTTCGGCGACGCCAACAATCCGGCCAGCCTGGTGAACGAAATCACGCAAGGCCGCCGGCGCTTCCGCGGCCACGACGTGTTGGGCGTCGGGCCGCGGGTCGTCTACTTTGAAGAGCCGATGCCGGGCGCTTCCTACACGGATTGCTCGGTCTGCCACTACTGAATCGAGGAGGCACACGATGACACCGACAACGGCAGTAGAACAGCAGAACACAGTCGGACGGCGGGAATTCCTCTCCAAAGGGCCGTTGCTGGGCGGCGCTTGCCTAGCGGCGGCGCTCGAAGCCGGCGCCGAGATCTCCAACCCCAACCGCGCGTCGATGAAGCCGCTCGAGGCCTCCGATTTCATCTACACGACCTGCTTGCAGTGCAACACCGGCTGCGAGATCAAGGTCCGCATCCAGAACGGACTGGCCGTGAAGATCGACGGCAATCCCTACGCGCCGCGCCCGATGGATCCGCACATTGACTGGCGAACACCCGTGGCCGAAGCGGCGCGGCTCACGGGCGCGATCTGCCCGAAGGGACAGGCCGGAATGCAGACCACCTACGACCCCTACCGCATCACGAAAGTGCTCAAACGCGCCGGCGCCCGCGGCGAGGGTAAGTG
>JBBIMZ010000021.1:14561-15239 GCA_037444135.1 Solibacteraceae bacterium | reverse complement strand
AGGAGTTGGAGTTGGCCATCGAGCCGGACCGGTCCAACACCAGGATCAGATTCACGTCGCGGCGCGAGGCTTTCCCTTCGGCGCTCACCGGCGAGCGGTTGAAGCCGAGAAGCCGCATGAAATACACCGGCGCTTCCACGGTTGCGGTGACGGTAACCGTACGCGTGCGGTAGGCGGTTTCGGCCACCTGCACTTGAACGAGCTTGTTGGAGGTGTTCAAGAAGCCGTCGGGAAAGTTGGCGTCGAAGAACGCGCGGGCCCGCGCCTCGGCGCTGGCCGCCTGGGCCTGAAGCGTCAAGCCCACGCTCAGCGAGCGCGCTGCCGCCAGCGCAGCCGCGTCGGTGGCGGCCGACAGTTTGGCGCGGACGGCATAGAGAAAGCCGGCGTCGATGGCCAGCCCAACGGTGGGAATCACCAGAATCATCGACAGCGTCGTCACCAGAATGGCGATGCCGCTTTCCCGCCCGCGCTCGCGCCGGCGTCTCCGGCTAGAAGATCGTGCGTGCATAAATACCGGACCCCCGAAAGAATCCCGGAAAATCATAGTCTGGCGACTGGAAACAAGCTTCGGAGACGTAGGCGAACTCACCCGGCTGCAGCGCCAGCAGCCCTTGAAAGCCCGTGGCGCGCGCGCTCACGTCTGTCAAGTAGTTGGCCACGTTGCCCTGGTTGTCGATG
>JBBIMZ010000021.1:0-14551 GCA_037444135.1 Solibacteraceae bacterium | reverse complement strand
CGGCTCTCCCACCGCGCTCGCGCGCAAAGAGGCGTTGCCGATGACCAGCCGCTGGAGGATCACCGGCTGGTTGTAGTTGGTGCACTGGGGCAGAGTCAATCCGCCGGCGGCGCATTCGGTTTCGCCCACAAACATCACCTTGGTGAGAATCACCTTGCCGTTGCCGCCGTTGCGGGTCATGCCCAGGCCGGCGGCCAGTCGCACAATCATGTCCTGATTGCCAGGAAGCGAGAAATCGACATAGCGCGCGAACATGTGGCCGGCGTCGCGGCTGATCTGCGTGACCTGGATGCTCCGGCTGAGGTTCATGCCCACGTTCACCGTGCCGAGCAGCAGGGGGATCAGCAAGCCAACTACCAGCGCGAACTCCACGATCGTGTTGCCGGCCGACTTCGAGCGCTTCCTGGAGCACATGGTTCGCTTCTCCCGGCTCACCGTGGAGGCGGCTGCTGGCCGCCGGGCAGCCCTTCCATCCGGTCCGACGAACGCGCGGCGAAGGTAATCGGGGCGGCCGACCGCAACAGCGGCGCCAGCCAGCCCCAGCTAAAGCCTTCCACGGAAACCTCCACTAGATTTCCCGGGGCGTTGGCGGGCACCTCTTGAAAGGTGATCGGATCATAATAGCGGATCCGAATCTTCTCCAGCCCCGCCTGACCGTTCAGCAGGCCGAGCGCCGAGCGCTGCACGACGGTCTTGATCGAGGCGTCGTGGCCCATGCCGCTCATCGTTTGATACGTCACCGCGTAGCGAACGCCCTCCCGTGTGGCGTGCTGGAGCGTTGTGCGTACAAAGATGGCCAGGCCGAAGTCCACGATGGCGAAAATCAGAGCCAGCAACGGAACCAGAACGAGGCTGGCCTCGACAAAGGCGTTACCCGCCTGACAGGCTTCGCGCCGGCGACTTGCAACCGCCGGCTGGATTTGCTCCGCAGCCACATCTCGAGTTTGGCTGAGGTCGGCGGCCAAGACGATCCGGCGTAAGCCGTATTACGGCCGGAAAATGCACTCAGAGCAGCGATCAGGGAAAGCCCCGCGTTCGAGAAATCGGGCCCGGCGAGCGGCGCGCGCGGGCCGATAAGTCAACCAGATTGTTCAAATCCGGCGCGGATCCTTGAGCCTGATGAGACGCTTACCGCTGATCTTGCTGGCGGCCGCCCCGGCGCTCTGGTCGGCCGGCGGGCCCTCGAGGCCCGCCGGCCCGGTTGTCTCCCCAACCGAGTCCGTGCTCTTTGCGAACCCGCCGGTGGTGGAGACGGCCGCGCTGTACGCTCAGACACTTCAAGAGGCGCCGGCAAGCGTGACCGTCATCACGCGCGACCAGATCCGGCGCTACGGCTACCGGACGCTGGCCGAGGCGCTGGCCGACGTGCGGGGTTTCTACATCAGCTCCGACGGGGTTCTCTACTACGCCGGCGTGCGCGGCTTCAACCTTCCGGGCGACTACAACACGCGCACGCTGGTCCTGCTCAACGGCCATTACCTCACCGACAACGTCTATGGCGCCATGTACATGTTCGGGCAGGACTTCGGCCTGGATATGGACCTGGTCGAGCGCATCGAGATCGTGCGCGGCCCCTCGTCAGCGCTCTACGGCAGCAACGGCGTGCTAGCGACGATCAACATCTTCACGCGCGCGCCGGCCGACTCGCCCCGGGCGTCGCTAGCGACCGAGCTGGGCTCGTTCGGTCAGAAGAAAGCTCTGCTGGCCTCGGCCTTCTACCTCGGCCACGGCGCCAACCTCCTCGTGGCGGTCTCCGCCTTCCACGCGCGCGGCCGGAGGATCGAAGGCGCCGAACTGGGCGGCCTGGCGACCGGCTCGGTCGGCGCCGAGCAAGGCTACCACAGCTTCGCCCAGCTCACCTGGCGAAGCTGGAGCGTGACGGCGAACTTCCACGGCCGCCGGGGGATCGCCCCCGCCGGCTGGTACGGCGCCGATTTCGGCGACACCGGCACCAGTACGCGGGATTCGCACAACTTCGTCGAAGCGGCCTGGCGCAGGCCGGTCGGAAGCTCGGGCGAGCTCGAGTGGCGGCTCTACTACGACCAATACCGCTACTACGGGCGCTATGACTACACCAGCGGAGAGGTTGTCGCCGATGAACGCGACTACGCGCTGGGCGACTGGGTGGGAACGCGGCTGGCCTACCGGCGCCGGCTGGGCCGCCTCGGAGAGTTCACCTTCGGGCACCAACTGGACTGGGACCTGCGCAACCTCCAGGTGACCGAGACCGTCTGGCCCCGCTACGACCGCTACCGCGAGATCCGCCGGCCGCGCCGCTCCTTCGGCGTGTTCGTCCAACACGTCTACAAACTGGGAGGCGGCTGGAAGCTCTACAGTGGAGTCCGTTTCGACGACTCGACCGAACGCAGCCGGTTCCTGTCGCCCCGCGTGGCCGCGGTCTGGCAAGCGTCCGCAGCGACAACCTATAAGATCAGCTTCGGCCGGGCCTTTCGCAACCCTTCGACGTACGAACAGTATTGGGAACCCAACCCACTGCTCGCTCCGGAGACGGTGAATGCCTTCGAGATCGCCCGCGAGCAGAGGCTCTGGGGGCGCCTCGACCTGGTCGCCTCGGCGTACCACTACCGCCTTGGGCGTGCCCGTCGACGACAACACGCTCCAGTACCGGAACGTGCTCGCGGCGAGGGCGACCGGGATCGAGCTGGAGATGAGCGGCCGACCGGCGCCGTGGCTTGAGACCGCCGCGAGTTTGAGCCTTCAGAAGGCCGGCTACGTCCAGCCGGACGGACGCTTGCCGAACTCGCCCGCAGCGCTCATTCAAGTGCGGGGGTCGGCGCCGGTGGCGGCCGGCCGGCTCACCGCCAGCGTCGCCATGCGCTACGTCACCGCGCGGGGGTCCCCGTGTGGCTTCCAAGTTCCTCCCCTGCTGCTCGCCGACGTGGTGCTCACCACCAACCGGCTGCACCGAGACTTCGATGTTCAGTTCGGCGTACGCAATCTCACGGGCCGCCGCTACTGGGATCCGCTGAGTCCGGAGCATCTGGTCCAAGTCATGCCGGGCCCGGGACGCCATGCATTCGTCAAGCTCATCTGGCGCTATAGCGATTAACGTCTGGCCGACACTACCCTGGCGCGGCGGCCGCTTCCGCGGCGGGACGCTGCTGCTCGGCCTGGCGCTGCTGGTGAGGTGCCTCGCCGGCCCGCCCCGCACCGCTGCCGGCGTCCTCGTGGTCACCAGCTACCGGGCGCCCGCTTACGAGGAAGCCGTCGAGGGCCTCCGAGACGTTCTGGCCCGAGCGCGCATAGCCACCAGGGAAGTGGCGCTCGACCGGCAAGGCGCCGCCGGCGAGCTGGTCCGGGAACTCGCCGGCAAGCCGGCCATGGTGGTGGCCGTCGGCTCTCCGGCGGTGCGAGCCGTCGTCGCTCTCGATCCGGAGCCGCCCGTGCTCGCCACGATGGTGCTGGCGGCGCCGGACGCGGCGGGCCGGCCGCCGGCCGCCGCCCTGACTCTCGAGGTGCCGCCGGAGGTCGTGCTCCGCCGCCTCAGGCAGCTCTACCCGTCCAGGACGCGCGTTGCCGTGCTGCGCGGCCCCGCCTTGTCGGATGCCGACGCGGCCGCCGTGCGCACGCACGCACGCGAGCTCGGCTTCGCAGTTCGCTTCATCGACTGTCCGGGAGCCAAGCAACTGCTCGAAGCGCTCGCAAGTTTGAGCGGCGGCGCCGATTGGGTCTGGTGTTTTCCGGACAGCGCCCTCTACGCGGGTCCGCTGGTTTCCGAGCTGATTCTGGCCTCGGTCCGCCGGGGCCTGCCTTTGATCGGTTTTTCGGAAGGAATGGTGCGGGCCGGGGCGCTGATCGGCTTTTTCCCTGACTATTGCGACGTAGGGCGGCAGACGGCTGAGGCGGTCGTGCGGGCCCTGGAGGGGGAGCCTCCGGCGCCGCGGCAGCGCCCGCGCAAGTTCCGCACTGCGGTTAACGAACGCGTCATGCGTGTGCTCGGCCTGGAGCCCGCCCGCGGCAGCCTAACCGGAGTGGAGATCGTGCGATGATTGGCCTGGCCCCGCTTGGCCCCCGCCTGAGCCGGAGTCTCAAGGTGCAGGCGGTCACCGCCAACTTCCTTCCCGTGGCGGCGGCCCTGCTCGGCGTCCTGGTGCTGTTTGCCGCGCTGTGGCTGCTCCAACTTCGAGTTCTCCAGAACGAGGTCGTCTTGCGCGCCCGCTCGCTCGCCGAATCGCTGGCGCGGCAATCGGAGCTGGCCGCGTTGCTCGGCGACCGCGCCGGGCTGGCGCAAATCGCGCGCCGTGCGCTCGGAGTGGAAGGCGTTCTCTATGTGGCGGTGGCCTCGCCTTCCGGCGAGCGGCTGGTCACCGTCACCCGCGAGGAGTTTTCGGCGGGAGACGTTCCGGAGCGGCCGGTGTCGGGCACGCCCGAAGTCCTTGAGGTCCGCGCAAGCTCCAAGCCGCGGTTCCTCGACGTCGCCGCCGAGATTCGCCGGGACGATCCCCGGCCGGCGTTCGACTGGAGCCGTCCGAACACGGAAAGAGCCCTCGGGACGGTGCGCGTCGGGCTTTCGACCGAACGGCACTGGGCGCTCTACCGGCGAAGCCTGTGGGGCATCCCGTTGCTCGGCCTGCTGTCGCTTGCGCTCGTTCTGTCGGTGCAGTACCGCCAGATGCGGAAGGTGCTGGCGCCGCTCGACACGCTGATCGAATTCACGCGCCGCGTCGCCAGCGGGGAGCTGTCTCACCGGGCGCCGGTGGAGCGCCACGACGAAGTCGGCGAGCTGGCCATGGCCTGCAACGAGATGGTGAGCCAGCTCGAACGCTCGCGCGCGGAACTGCTCAAGGCGCTCGATGCCGCCCAGGAAGCCAGCCGGCTCAAGAGCGAATTCCTCGCGAACATGAGTCACGAGATCCGGACGCCGCTCAACGGCGTTATCGGAATGACCGAACTAGCGCTGGATGCCCAGCTTCCGCCGGAGGTTCGCGAGTACCTGCGCACGGCGGTCGACTCGGCGCACGCGCTGATGGGCGTCCTGAACGATATTCTCGACCTCTCGCGGGTGGAAGCCGGAAAGCTGGAGCTCGCCAGCCAGGCCTTCGACCTCGAAGCGGAACTCGAGAACGTCATGAAGAGCTTCGCTGTGGCGGCGCACCGCAAAGGTCTCGAGCTGAGCTGCGACTGGCCGGCCGGCACGCCCCGCTGGCTGGTCGGCGATCCGCTCCGGCTGCGCCAGGTGCTGGCCAACCTCGTCGGAAACGCCGTCAAGTTCACTCACGCCGGCGAAGTCCTCGTGCAGGTCGTCCTCGAGGCCGAATCAGGCAACCGCGTCTTGCTCGGCTTTACCGTCTCCGACACGGGCATCGGCATCCCGCCGGAGAAACTGTCCCTGATCTTCGAGCCGTTCCGCCAGGCCGACGGTTCGACGACGCGTCAGTATGGCGGGACGGGTCTGGGCCTGGCGATCTGTTCGCGCCTTGTGGCGATGATGGGCGGCCGCATCGAAGTGGCAAGCAGGCCGGGTCAGGGAAGCTCGTTCCGCTTCACGGCCCGCTTCGAGCGCGCCGCCGGACAGGCGCCGGCGGCCGAGCCGGCCGAACTGGCGGGGCTGCGCGTGCTGGTCGTCGACGACAACGCGACCAACCGGAAAATTCTTGCCGAGACGCTTGGGGGCTGGGCCATGGAAGTGGAGACGGCCGGTTCGGGCGCCGAGGCGCTGGCGCTCCTCCGCCAGGCGAGCGCCGGACCGCATCCGGTCCAATTGATGCTCCTCGACGCTGTGATGCCGGAACTCGACGGTTTCGAAACGGCCCGGCGCGTCCGGCAGCTCATGGGCGAGCAGGCGCCGATCATCATGATGCTGAGCTCGGTCGGGGTGACGGCGGACGGGCGCCGGTGCCGGCGCCTCGGCATCGCCCGCTATCTGGTCAAGCCGGTGGGGCGGGAGGAACTGCTCGAAGCCGTACTCGAGACGCTGGGCCGGCGCCGGCGTCCGTCCGAGGCCCCGCGGGAACCCCATGGCCGGAGCGGCGGCCGGACTCTGTCGGTGCTGGTGGTCGAGGACAACCCGGTGAACCAGAGATTGCTCGAGGCGCTCGTGCGCGCGGCCGGCCACCAGGTCCAACTTGCCGGCGACGGCTTGCAGGCGCTCGAAGCCTGGCGCCGCGGAGGGGTCGACCTGATCCTGATGGACGTGCAGATGCCGAAGCTGGACGGGCTGGAGGCGACGCGCCGGATTCGCCGGCAGGAGCAAAGCACCGGTGAACACATTCCGATCGTCGCCCTCACGGCGCACGCCTTCGACGGAGACCGCGACCGCTGCCTGAGCGCCGGCATGGACGATTACCTCTCCAAGCCCGTCAGCCGCGCCCGTCTGCTCGAAGTGCTCGAGCGGACCGCGCGGCTTTTGCCGGCGCCTTGAAGGCGGCTTCAAAGCGCCGCGATGGTCTCGAGCGCCGCGTCGCCGGCCGCGAGCGCCTCCGGCCGCAGCTCGAGGCCCAGCCCGGGAGTCTCCGGGGCGCTGACGTAGCCGTTCTCCGGCGCGGGCACGTTCCGCAAGAAGTGCGGATAGACGTCGTTGTAGAGGTGAAAGACGCTCTCCATGATGTAGAAGTTCACGAGCGCCGTCGCCGTGTGGATCGAGGCGTACCACAGCACGGGGCCGCCCCCGGTGTGCGGCGAGGTGGGGACCTTATAGGTGTCGGCCATGTCGGAGATCTTCTTGGCTTCCGAGATGCCCCCGCACCAGGTGACGTCCCACATCACGACGTCCACGGCCCGGGCCTCGAACATCTCGCGGAAGCGGAAGCGCGTGGCCAGCCGCTCGCTGATGCAGACCGGGATCGACGTCTCGCGCGCCAGCGTCGCATAGGCCTCGAGGTTGTCCGGCAGCATCGGGTCCTCTAGGTACAGGATCCCGTAAGGTTCGAGCGAGCGGGCGATCTGAAGCGAGCAGGGCAGGTTCCATTTGCTGCTCAGATCGAGCGCGATCTCCATTTCGTCGGCGGCCGTCCTGCGGATGCGCTGGACCGGGTCGAGGCACTGCTTGATCTCGGCCTGGGTGATGAACGTGCCGCCGTGGCGGGCGTAGGGGTTGACCGGCCCGCGGTCGTATGGATAAATCTTGACGGCCCGGATGCCGCGGCGGAGGAGGAACTCGGTGACCTTCTCGGCGTCGTGATCGCGCAGGCCGTAGATGGGCCAGCCGTTCATCGTATTGTAGACCCGGAGCCGCTCCTGCGCCTTGCCGCCGAGGAGCTTCCAGACCGGCATGCCGGCCGCTTGGCCCAGCAGGTCCCACTGCGCGATGTTGATCGCGGTGAGAATGCGGAACTCGGCGCCGCCGACGGGCCGGTAGGAGATCTGGTAGTAGAGATCCTGCCAGAGCCGTTCGATCTGGGTGGAGTCCTTGCCGAGCACAAAGGGCGCCAGCTCCCTGAGCGCCCCGACGTGCGCCTCGTGGCCGGGATAGGTTTCGCCGACGCCCACCAGTCCCTTGTCGGTGTGCAACCGGACCCAGATCCAGTTCGGCGCGATGCCTTGGATGCGCCGCTCGGGGTTGAAGCGCACCGCCTCGATCCGGGTGATCTTGAGCGGCCCGACCGCCTCGGCCGCTTCGAGCGCCAAGCGAGGGACGGCGCACGAGCCGAGCGCCGCCCGCTGGAGGAATTCCCGCCGCGTGGCCGCCTGCCGCCTCATGGATCCGCCTCCCCGGCTCAGGCCTGCGCCACCGTCTCGACGATGGCGTCGCCGGAGCGGAACAGCTCCGGCTTGATCTCGGCGCCGATGCCCGGAAGCTCCGGCGGCGCGACGTGGCCGTTTTCAGGCGCCGGCACGTTGGCGATGAAGTACGGATACTGGTGCGTGTACTTCCAGTAGTTGCTCTCCATGATGAGAAAATTCGGAAGCGCCGTGCACAGGTGGGTCGAGCAGAAATAAAGCAGCGGACCGCCGCAGGTGTGCGGCGAAGTCGGAATGAAGTAGGTGTCGGCCATGTCGGAGATCTTCTTGGCCTCCGACGGGCCGCCGCACCAGGTGAGATCGTACATGAGCACGTCGCAGGCCCTCAGCTCGAACAGCTCGCGGTACTCGTACCGGCTCGCCAGCGTCTCGCTCATGCAGATGGGGACGCTGGTCTCGGCTGCCAGGCGCGCGTAGGCGCTCGCGTTGTTCATCAGCATCGGGTCTTCCAGGTACAGGATCTGATAGGGCTCGAGCGCCCGCGCGATCCGCTGGGCGCTGGCCAAATCGAAACGCCCCCAGCAGTCCACGCAAATATCCATCTTCAGGCCCGCCTGATCGCGGATGTCGCGGATCCAGCTCAAGCCGCGCTCGAGCGCTTCGCTCGATAAGTAATGATCCGGCGCCGAAAACGGGTAGATCTTCATCGCCGTGATGCCGCGGTCGAGCAGGAAGCCGACGATCCTGGCCGTATCCGGCCCCATCTTCATCCCGTCGATCGCCCAGTAGTCGGTAGTCGTGTTATAGACGCGCACGCGCGCCCGTGTCTTGCCTCCGAGCAGGCGGTAGAGGGGCAACCCTGCGGCCTGGCCCAGAATGTCGAGCTGGGCCATATTGACGGCGCTGAGCACGCGCATTTCCGCTCCGCCCGCGTTGCGCATCGCCATGCGATGGTACAGGGCGCGCCAGAGTCCGTCGATGTCGCGCGGGTCGCGTCCGATGAGCCAGCCCGCGACGTCCCGCAATGCTCCAACCTCGCCGTGCGCGAACGGGTAGGTCTCGCCCGTGCCGGTGATCCCGGCGTCGGTGTGGAGCCGCACCCACCAGAATTCGGCGCCGTCGGCTCCGCCCGATCCTCCGCCGATGTGGATTTCTTCGCGGAAGGTGACCGCCTCGACGCGCGTGATCTTCATCGGTTGGATGGCGTCGGCGGCCCGCAGGGGCGCGCAGGGCGGGGTCAGGGCGAGCGCGCCGGCCCTGGCCAGAAACCGTCTTCGATTCATGCCATGATCCCGTCCGCCGGTAGCGGAGTTCTCCCAGCTTATACCGAATCAGCCGCCGGAACGTCGGCGGGCCGGCGCCTCCGGGCGTAGTCGACCATGGCGCGAACGTTCTCCTCCGGGGTGTCGCGCACGACTTCGCAACCGGCGCCGACGATATAGCGCTCCCCCGCCGCGCGGTGGCATTCGGCCAGGCGCACGCGCACGGTCTCCGGCGCCCCGTTGCGCAGCACCGCCACCGGATCGATATTGCCAAGCAGCACTTGGCCCGGGCGGCTCTGCGCCCGCGCTTCCCCGAGCGGCGCCATCCAGTCCAGATCCAGAATATCCGCCCCCAGGCGCCCCATCCACGGCAACAGCTTCCTGGTCCGGCCGCAAATGTGGAGCCGTACCGCCGTTCCCATCGCGTGAAGGCCGTCAATCAGTTTCTGCTCGTAGGGCACGACGTAGTCGCAGTACAGGCGCGGGCCGATCAGCGAGCAGGCGGCGTCGCCGACGCCGATGAGGTCGGCGCCGGCCTCAACCTGGGCGCGGGCGAAGCGCAGCTCCATCTCGACGATGAATTCGAACAGGTCACGCACGAAACCCGGATCGTCGATCAAGTCCAGCATCAGCGTGTTGATGCCGCGCAGGTCGGCCGCCTCGGCGCAGGGCCCCTCGATCCAGCCCTCGACCAGCAGATCGCCGCCGGCTTGCTGTTTGAGGAGGGCGATGGCTTTCACGCGATCGTGCATCCGGCCTCCTCCAAGCGGGTCGGGCACTTCGAGCCGGCGCAGTTCCGACTTGTCGGCCAGCCGCGCCTTGCTCTCGACGATCGCCGGGGGCTGATCGTCGAAGTATTCGACTTCGGCGCCGAGATCGGCCGCTTCTCGCGCCGGATCGGAGATGGCCGAGACGTAGTCGAAGCCGAACTTGCGCGCCGTGTGGATCTGCGCCTCGGCCAGCACGCGGTGATCGGTCGCGTAGCGGCCGTAGGGCACGCCGAGCTGGTCGGCGGCGAACATCATCGTGATCGGCATCACGGGGAGGCAGTCCACCTCTCCGCCCGCCAAGTGGCGCAAGATTCGTTCCCGGCCCGTCATCACCCTCAGTGTATCGTTCCTTCGGATACTTTGATCCGCTATACTTGATCTTGACGTGAGCGAGCCAGGGGAGGCCGTGCCGTGTGGCGCTCAGTGAGTGGTTTGCTGTGGGCGCTAACTATGGCGCGGCTGGCCGCCGGTGCGGACCTGCCTCTCGTCTTCACCCAGGTGTCTCCGGATCCGGCGAGCAGCGCTTGCCGGATCGTGCGCCTCGCTCCCGGCGGGTCGCCGAAGGTGCTCTCGCAAGGCTTGGCCGCGGCGCGGGACCCGCACGTCTCCTTCGACGGCCAGCGGATTCTTTTCTCCGGGAAGCGCGCGCCGTCCGATCCCTGGCAGATCTTCGAGATGGAGGCCGACGGCTCGCGCCTCCGCCAGATCACCCGGGCCGCGATGGACTGCCGCACTCCGATCTACCAGTCCTCGCTGTATATCCTCTCCAGCGACCAGCCGTGGCACCAGATCGCCTTCGCCGGCGCGGCGCCCGGTTCGACTCCGGCCTTGTACTCCGTGCGGCTGGACGGCAGCGATCTGCGCCGCCTGACGTACAACCCGTACGGCGACGCCGATCCCGTGGTGATGGAAGACGGCCGCATGCTCTATGCGGCCTTCCGGGAAGCCGGTTCGAGCGTTTTCAGCGTTAACCTTGACGGCACCGATGTCGCCCGCTACACAAGCGATGGGGGCGCGCCCTTCCGGCGGATGCCGTGCGTGACGGCGGGCCGTCTGGTGGTCTTCGTCGAGAGCGAGACGGCCGCTGAGGACGGCGGCGGAGGGCTGGGTTCGGTCAGCCTGCGCCGGCCCTTTCATTCCTACCGGAGGCTGGCCTCGCCGGGGGACGGATTCTACCACTCACCTTCTCCGCTGCCCGGCGGCGAGATCCTGGTCTCGCGGCGGCCGGCCGGCGGCGGCACTTACGGCATTTACCGGTTCGACCCCGCCACGGGGCGCGCCGAGGCGGTCTTCGACGATCCCCGCTGGCACGACATCCAGGCGCAGGTCCTGGCGCCGCGCCCGGAACCCGACGGCCGCTCTTCGGTGGTCGATGCGAAAGAGCCGACGGGGATCCTCTACTGCCTCAATGCCTACGTCACGGATCTGCCGCGGCGCGAATGGCTGCCGCCCGGTTCGGCCAGGCGCCTGCGCGTGATCGAGGGCGTGCCGGAGGCGGCGTCCGGCCGGCGCGCGCGCCCGCTGCCGGTGCGGATCTTGGGGGAAGTCACGGTCGAGGAGGACGGTTCGTTTCAGATCCGCGTTCCCGCCAACATCCCCATCCAGCTGCAACTGCTGGATGAAGACGGTCTGGCGCTGCGCTCCTGCCGTTGGATCTGGGTGCGGAACCGGGAAAACCGCGGCTGCATCGGCTGTCACGAGGATCCGGAGCTGGCGCCGGAAAATCGTCTTGCCGAGGCTCTCACCCGGCCCGCGATGAATCTGACCTTGCCGCCGGAGCGCCGGCGCATGACCCGCTTCGAGCAGGACGTGGCGCCGGTGCTCACGGCGCGGTGCGCCGGCGGCGCCTGCCATAAGTCCATATCGGACTTTCAGGCCCAGATCACCGACCAGGCCCGCACCAGCCCGCTCGTGTGGCGCCTGTTCGGCCGCAAGACCGGCCGACCGTGGGACGCCTTGCCTGCCAACGGTACGGTGGCGCCGATGCCCCCGCCCGGCGCCGCGCCGCTGACGGACGAGGAACGGCGCACCATCCTCGAGTGGATCGACCTCGGAGCACAGCCATGAAAGTCTGGCCGGTTCTCCTCGTTCCCCTCTTGGCCGCCGGCCAACTGCCGATTTTCACCGACGTCACCCAGCAGGCGGGCATCACTTTCCGGCACAGCTACGGCGACCATCACCTGGACAACATCGTCGAGGGCACCGGCGCAGGCGTTTGCGCCTTCGACTACAACATGGACGGCTGGATCGACCTCTATTTCGTCAACGGCGCCTGGACCAAAGGCGTCAGCGACGTTCAGGGGCGCGACCTGCGCGGCAAACTCACCAACCACCTGTACCGCAACAACGGCGACGGCACCTTCACCGACGTGACTGCCGAATCGGGGACGGGGGATAAGTCGTTTTCCAGCGGCTGTTCGGCCGCCGACTATGACAACGACGGCGACGTCGATCTCTATGTGCGCAACTTTGGCCCCAACGTGCTGTACCGCAACAACGGCGACGGCACGTTCACCGACGTTTCCAAGGCCTCGGGTCTGGATGATCCCCGCTGGAGCCTTCACGCCGTCTGGCTCGACTACAACGACGACGGCTGGCTCGACGTGTATGTGGCCAACTACCTCAAGTACGACGACGGCAAGTTCCGGGACTTTTATCCGGCCCAGGGTTATCCGGGCCCGCTCAGCTACGCCGGCGAACCCGATCGCCTCTACCGCAACAACGGTGACGGGACTTTTACCGAGGTGACCCATGAGGCCGGTCTGTTCCGGCCCGACGGCCGCGCCATGAGCGTCACCGCCGCGGATCTGCGCAATACCGGCCGGCTCGGCATTTTCGTCCCGAACGATTCGATGGAGAATTACTACTTCGAGCCGGACGCCAGCGGCCGCTTCACTGACAAGGCCCTCGAATACAACCTGGCGTACGGGGAAAACGGGCAGAACGTGGCCTCGATGGGCCCCGCCGTCGGCGACATCAACCGGGACGGCCTCCTCGACGCCTTCATCCCGGACCTGAATTACTGCACGCTGCTGATCCAAGGCCCACACGGCTTCGAGTACCGCACCGGCACGGCCGGGCTCGCCGTCGTCATGGGCCAGTACACCGGCTGGGGACCGGTTCTGCTGGACTACGACAACGACGGCTGGCTCGATCTGTTCACCACGCACGGCAACGCCCACCACGAGTATGTCGAGGAGGACACGCTCGTGCGCAATCGAGGGAACGGCACTTTCGAAGACGTGTCCGACGTCTCGGGGCAGTACTTCCACGAGAAGTATGTCGGGCGCGGCGCGACTTACCTGGATTACGACAACGACGGCGATCTGGATCTGGTCATCGTCAACCTGAACGATTTCGCCCGGCTGCTGCGCAACGACGGCGGCAACCGCAACCATTGGCTCAAGGTCGAGGCCAAACTGGCGTTTCCCACCGGTGCTCGCGACGCCATCGGAGCGCGCGTCACCGTGATCACCGGCGGGTTGCGCCAGATCGAAGACCTGGTGCCCGTGCGCGGCTATCTCTCGCAAGCCGACCCGCGGCTGCACTTCGGCCTCGGTCAGGCGGGCTCGGCGGCGGTCGAGATTCGCTGGCCGGACGGCCAACTCGAGCGGCACGAGAACGTCAAGGCCGACCAAATCCTCCGGCTGGTCCGCCCGGCGCGGGCGGGGAAGGGAAACCGATGAGCAGGTACGGCCGATTCCGCCATGCCGGTCTCATCTTTGTGATGGCGGCCGCCGCCAGCGCCGCCGAGCCGGTTTACGTCGGCGCTCGCGTGTGCGGAACGTGCCACGCGGGGCCGGGCATGGGCTATCAGTTTTCGCTCTGGCTGAACTCGAAGCACAGCCAGGCATACGCCGCCCTCGCCAAACCTGAGGCCAGGAAGATCGCGCAGCTTTCCGGCATCCGCGAAGATCCCCAGGAGACGTTCACCTGCCTCGGCTGCCACTCGACGGGCGCTCATGCCGAAGCCTGGCAGAAGGAGGAAACCTTTCGCGTCGAGGACGGCGTGCAGTGCGAAACCTGCCACGGGCCGGGCAGCGAATACATGGCCGAAGCGGTCATGCGCGACCGGCAAGCGGCCCGCGCCGCAGGGCTCCAGATGCCTGGGGAAGCCTTCTGCATGAAGTGTCATCTGGTCAAAGGCACGCACGTGGCTGTATTGGGCTCGCCGCAGTTCGACGTCAAGAAGGCGATGGCGGCGATCGCCCATCCGGCGCCCGAAAAACCGGTGCTGGGATCGATGCGCAAGACCGACGGCGCCGGCGCCGGCCGGCTGCCGGGCCCTAAGTACGCCGGGGCGGCGACCTGCGGGCAGTGCCACCGGGGCCGGCAGAGCGGTTACCAGTTTAGCCGGTGGCGGCTGAGCGCTCATTCGAGGGCTTGGGCGGTGCTGGCGACGGAGAAGGCGCGCCAGCTGGCGCGCAAGCGCGGCCTCGAGGGTGATCCGCAACAGCTCCCCCAATGCCTCGAGTGCCATTCGCCCGGCGCGCTGGCGCCGCCCGCAGCGCTGCTTGAAACCTTCACGCCGGACGAAGGCGTCGGCTGCGAAGCCTGCCATGGCCCCGGCAGCGAGTACCTGCCCGAAGCCGTGATGCGCGACCGGCGGGCCGCCCGAGCCGCCTGGCTCCAGGCGGCCGGACCTGAGACCTGCCTGCGGTGTCATCGCAACGCCAGGGAGTGGAGCTACGAAACCAAGTTCCGCGAGATCGCCCACCCTACCCGCCTGCCTCCGGTGGCGCAAGAGCCGCGCTACAAGACTCCGGTTCAGATGGCTCTCGACCCGCGAGGCCGGGAACTCTACGTCACCTGTTCCCGCTCGGATTCGGTGATCGTCGTCGACCCGGCGGCCCGCGCCAGACTTGCCGAAATCCACGT
>JBBIMZ010000020.1:6885-15368 GCA_037444135.1 Solibacteraceae bacterium | reverse complement strand
ACCTTGCCGCCCCACTCGGCGAGCTTCTCCCAGCCTCCGCCCATCTCCTCGAAGGCGGTCCGCCAGATCCACTCCGTCGCATTTCCTTTCGCCAGGGTCGTCAGCCGGAGCGGCATTCGCTTCCTCACGATGTCGGCGACCGTGTTGGCCGCCGCCTCCCTCCTGACGACCGCGATGAATTGGTACTCGTCCTGGACGTTCATGACCGACCGGACGTTCGGGTAGTCCTGGTTGAACGCACCCTTCTTCTGCACGGCCAGTGAGGTCATGATCCGAGTGGTCGAAGCCAGGTCGAGCTCGCCCTTGTCGGTCCGGGGGATGTTGCCGATCCAGCCGCCGGGCACGACACTGATCTTGATGCCCGGGTAGACGTCGGCCACGGTCTTCGCGAAGCCCGTCATCTCCTCGTAGCCGATCCCGCCCACGGTGCCTCCGCCCGCCCTGAGTGTGGCCGAGACCTTGGCGGGATCAATGGCGGCTTCGGCGGCCGACGGCAGCCGCAGCGGCAAGAGGCGCCTGAGGAGCACGCGCGCGGCGCCGGCCGGCGAATCCACCAGCTCCAGGTGCAGCCAGAGTTCGCTCTTGGCGGCGCCTTCGAGCGGGGCCAAAGCGAACCGATCCAGCCACAGCAGAACCGGCTCTGGAGAAGACCGCAGCTCACCAGCGATGGGAACCGGAAGCTCGCAGCCGAACCACCGCGAGGCGATCGCCGCGGCGATCGCTTCGAGGCGGCGCAGCTCAGGGCTGTGCAACTCGGTCCAGCCGTCCCAGAGACCGGCGCGGGCGTGTCCCTCCAGAAACCAGGCCAGCTCGTAAACAGAGTACGGGCCGAGACTGCCGCGGAACAAGTGCCGCAGCGCATGGAGGCAGCGGTAGGCGAAGTCGTCGGCAAGGCAAAGCTCGAAGCCTTCCCGGCGAGTCCAGAACCGTTCCACGCCGGCGGCCGGGATGCGCTCCATCTCCGGGTCCCAGAAGCGGTAGTGCAGCTCGACCGCGATCGGGATGTCGGGATCGAAATAATCACCTTTCCACCGCCACTCATGGGGGCGCACCAGCGGAGGCAGGTGGTCGCTGCGGACGCGCGCCGCGCCGCGCGCCGGCCCGTAGCCGAGCCGGCGGAAGACCTCGAGCGCTGCGCCGGCGTATTTCCGCGGGCAGAATAGATCCAGATCGTACTGGACGCGGCGGCGGGGATCGGCGCTGTAGGCCGCCTCGTGCGCCCGCCCTTTCAGAACCACATGAGGAACGCCCTCGGCGGCAAACGCGGCGGCGATCTCGGAATGAACCTTGCCGAGCCGCTCGCGGCGCACGAGATTGTCCTCCAGGTTCCGCCGGAGGCGCCTGCGGACCCACTCCGGCCAGTCCGGCTGCTCAAGACCGAGCAGCAGCAGAGTCATGCGGGCGCGGTCGCTCCAGGCGAGGAGGCGTTTCCAGGCCGCTTCGTCCATGCCATTGAGCGCAGCCGGACGAGTTTGCCGGAATCGCAGCGCCTCAAACAATCGGGAAAGCGGTTGCGACTCCGTCACGGCCGGCCGCGGATGAGAAGCTCCTCGAGGCAGGCGACGGCCTCGTCCAGATCGCCGTAGCGGAACCGGTAAGCCGGGACCTCCGCCAGCCGGGCCAGGCAAGCGATTCGCTCACTGTGAGTTCGCCCGAATGGGGCGAGACCCTCGGCCAGGCGCACGGCGATTCCGGCGCCACGCTCGGCGACGAGCCCGGCTCGGGCGCCGGCGCGAAAATCCAGGAAAGCGATGGCGTCGACGCGAACCTCGAGAGCGGTCTCCAGGCCGGTGAGCGCAGCGGTCGAAATCTCGACCGAGAGCTTGCCGCTCGGATGCACGCCCGCCAGACGCCCGGCGAGCTCGGGAAATAACTCGGTGGCCGATGGCCGGAAGCGCAACTGGTGGGGCCTGCCGAGCACGGTCCGGTCGCGCGAGGCTCGCACCAGAAAACAGGCGTCATCGCTGACGAACGTCCAGCCGCGGCGCGCGCAGGCGAACGCCAGCGTGCTCTTGCCGGCGCCCGAAGGACCGCAAAGGAGAAGGCCGCGCCCCCGGAGCGCCACGCACGAGGCGTGGATCGGCGCCAGATACAGGTCGGTAAGTATCGAGTAGGCCATCGCCTCGAGGAAGTGATAACGAAACGCCGCCCGAGCTGCCACCGTAGCCGCCGTCACCCAACAGAAGGCCGATCCGGCCGAGAAATCGCAGAAAGCGAAGTTTTCCGGGCCGTCGACGATGGCCAGAACGTGCTCGCGGGCGCGGTAGATCGGAGGCTGCCCGGAGGCCGCCGCGCCGTCGCTGCTCACCAAGACCCGCAGCCGGACGTCCGGAACCTGCCTGACCGCCCTAAACAGCCCCCAGCTCTGGCGAGCCGCCTCGAGCACAACGCGGGAATTGGTCTCGATCCTGACCGGGTAGCCGAGCGGGTAGAAGGTCTCGGCGCACTCCAGCGCCTCCAGAAACTGCAATGGATCGCCCAGCGCGGGTAACGCCCCTGTCCCAGACACTACGCCCATGATAGCGCCGCCCGGAGGCCCCACAGTCCGCCCTCAAAAGAGGGCGAGTTTGATCCGGAGGAATTTCTTGGGATTGGCCCGGAAGTCCTTCATGAGCTCGTGCAGCTCGCGCGTGGCGCCGTTGAGCGATTCATATAGTTGCGGGTTGACCAGGAGCTGGCCGAGCGTCCCCTGGCCGCTGTTGACCTGCTCGAGGGTCTGGTCCAGGCGGTTGACCACCGAAGTCAGGCGCTGGTGCAGCTGCTCGTCCTTGAGCAGCTTGCCGGCGGTGCCCTTGCCGGCGTTCAGATCCGCGACGAGCTGCTTCATCTCGCCCGTAGCGGCCCGGAGGTCGTTGTAGACGGCCGGGTCTTTCAAGAACTTGCCGGCCGTCCCCTGGCCGGATTCGAGGTCTTCGACGATGCGGTCGACGCGGGCCAGCGTGCTGCGGAGGTCGTTGTAGAGCGCCTCCTCGTAGAGCAGCTTGCCGATGGTGCCTTCGCCGCGGTTGAGCGCTTCGGTGACCTTCCGGGCCTCGGCCACGGTTCCATTCAGGTTGTTGTACAGGCTCTCATCGGTAAGGAGCTTGCCGATGCTCCCTTTGCCGCCCTCGACGTCTTCCAGAATGTCGGAGACGCGCTTGACCAGCGCCCGCACCGCGGTCATCACTTCATAGCCGCTGGCCACGACTTCTTCGAAGCCCCGCGTGTCGAGACTGGCGATCTCGCCGCCCGGCGCCACTGTGGTGCGGGCCGAGCCCCGCTTGATGTTGATGTACTTGGCGCCGAGCACGTTCAGCGCGGCGACGGTGGCGATCGAATCGGTCGGAATGCCCGCCAGCGCCTCGCGGTCGACCTCCATGTCGACGCGCACGATCCGGTTCGGATCGCTCTCCCCCGACAGCGCCACCCGCCGGATCTCGCCGATGAGAATGCCGTTCAGGCGCACCGGCGAGCCGGGCGTGATGGCGTAGGAATCGTCCAGGTAGGTGTAGATCGTGGCGCGCTCGGCAAAGAAACGCCGCTCGCCGGTGAGCAAGAAGACGAGGACGGCGAGCAGGGCGAGGGCGACGATGGCCATGATGCCCACCTTGAGCTGCGCCCAACGGACCTTCTTGGCGGATGGCATGCTTCCCCTTTTTCTAGTTTCTCAGAGGTTTGACGAACTTTTGGACGTAAGGATCCGTGGAAGCCTCGAGCTCGCGCTGGGAGCCCTCGAAGACGAGGCGCCCGTCGCGCAGGACGAGGAACCTGGTGCCGGAAACGCCGTGCGCTTCATCCTCCGGCACCGGCTCGAGCTTGCCGGTCGCCGGATTGAAGCGGAAGTTGGCGAGCAGGTGCCCGTCTTGGTAGCGGTGCGTCACGATCACCGTGGTGGTGTTCTTCGTATCGCGCTCTTTGAGGATGAGCGACATGATGGTGTTGGCGGTGATCGGGTCCAGTCCTGCGGTGGGCGAGTCGTAGAGCACCAGCGGCGGCTCGGTCACGTTGGCGCGGGCGATGCCGACGCGGCGGCGCATGCCGCCCGAGAGTTCGCTGGGGTACTTGTCGAGCGTGTGCTCCAGCTCGACGCGCCGCAGAGCGGCTTCGACGCGCGCGCGCACCTGGTCGCGGGGGCAGCGCACCGAGCGCTGGTTCAGCAGCGGATAGGCGACGTTTTCCTCGATGGTGAGCGAGTCGAACAGCGCGCCTTCCTGGAAGAGGATCCCGACGCGGCTTCGCAGGTCGACGAGTTCGGATTCGGGCAACCTCGTGATGTCCCGCCCGAACAGCCAGACATGGCCGCGGTCCGGCTTGAGCAGTCCGATGGCGGTCTTCAGCAGTACGGTCTTGCCGCTGCCCGCGGCCCCGAGAATCACGCAGGACTCGCCGGCCTTGAGCTCGAACGAGACGTCGTCCAGCGCCGGCTGCTCGTCGAAATACAGCGACACATCTTCGAAGCGCAGGATCGATTCCGGCTGACCGGGAGCCATCTCGCAATCAGAGGCTCACAAAGAACTTCCCGATGAAGAAGGTGAGTACGAAGACCCAGACGGAAGCGACGACGACGGCGCGCGTCGTCGAGAGGCCGACCCCCTGGGTGCCGCCCGTAGTGCGCAGGCCGTAAAAGCAGCCCACCAAGGCGATGACGATGGCGAAGACGAACGGCTTGAGCAGACCCTGGGCGATGTCGTTGTACTCGAGCGAGCGCCACGCCAGACTCCAGTACTGCGACGAAGTGGTCAGGTTGAGCATGGGACAGGCGACCACCCAGCCGCCGAACATCCCGATGAAGTCGGCAATGATGGTGAGCAGGGGAAGGACGATCGCCGTGGCGATCAGGCGTGGCTTGACCAGCTTTTGCACCGGGTCGGTGCCGAGGGCGCGCATGGCGTCGATCTGCTCGGTGACCTTCATCGAGCCGAGCTCGCTGGCGATGCCGCTGGCGTTGCGCCCGGCCACCAGCAGCGCCGTCAGCACGGGTCCCATCTCGCGCACGAGGGAGATCGAGACGATCTGGCCGACCTGGTCGGTGGCGCCGTACTGGTTCAGCGCGCGGGACATCTGAAGCGCCATCACGGCGCCGCTGAAAAATCCCGTCAGCAGGACAATGGGCAGGCTGCCGACGCCGATGATGTCCATCTGTAAGGAGATGTCGTCGAAATAGTGCGGCTTGCGAAACACATTCCGGAAGGCCCGGCCTGCAAGGAAGAAGAATTCTTGGAAGGCGAGGACAGGCGGTTTGAGGATATCGAGCAAGACCGTGATCCCTCGTCACCTCGATGCTACCATACTCGCCATGAAGGGCCTCACCGACATTGCCGGGATTCGCGTCGGCCACGCGTCCGATTACGAAGGCCTTACCGGCTGCACCGTAATCTTGTGTGACGGCGGGGCGGTGGCCGGCTGCGACATCCGCGGCTCGGCGACGGGAACCGAGGAGCTCGACGTGCTCTCGCCCGGACATCTGACGGACCGGATTCACGCGGTGGTGCTGGCGGGCGGCAGCGCCTTCGGACTCGAGGCGGCGAGCGGCGTGCGGCGCTTTCTCGAGCAGCAGGGGGTGGGCTTTCCTACGCCAGCGGCGCGGGTGCCGCTGGTGCCGGCGGCCATCCTCTACGATCTGGCGATCGGCAAAGCCGATGCGCGGCCCACGCGCGAAATGGGCGAAGCGGCCGCGGCCGCGGCGAGCGCCGATGCGGTGGCCGAAGGCGCCGTGGGCGCGGGCACGGGCGCTACGATCGGCAAACTGTTCGGCATGGCGCAAGCGATGAAGGCAGGCGTCGGCTCCTGGTCGCTCGAGCTCCAGGGGCGCCTCGCGGGCGTGCGCGTGGCGGCGCTCGTGGCGGTGAACGCTTTCGGCGACGTCCGGGATCCGGAGTCGGGTCATCTGGTCGCCGGCGCGCGGCGCGCTCCGGACAGCCGCGAACTGGCCGGCACCGCGGAGGCGATGAAGCGGGGAATCAAGCCTCCTCCGCTGGCAGGGCAAAACACGACGCTGGCGGTCGTCGCGACCAATGCGCGGCTGACGAAAGTGCAGGCGGCGAAGCTGGCCCAACTGGCGGGCATCGGCATGGCGCGAGTCCTGAGTCCGGCCTGGACGACGCTGGACGGAGACCTCGTGATCGCCCTGTCGGCCGGCCGAGCCGCAGCCGATCTGGATGCGCTCGGCGTGGCGGCGGCCGAAGCGGTGGCGCAAGCGATCGTGCGCGCCGCGCGCAAAGCGCCCACCCTCGGCGGCGTGCCCGGTCTGGCCGAGTGAGCCGCCTACAGCTTCAGAAAGATTTTGCGCCGGTAGAGCCAGTAATTCAGATACCACATGGCGGCCAGGACGGCGCAAGCCTGGGCCACCGGCGCCAGGTCGCCGATGAAGGTGAAGCCGCCGGTGAAGACGCGGATCGAGCGGTCCAGCCAGCCGGTGAGCACCATGTGGACCGAGTAGATGAAGATGGAGTTCATGCCGATCACCAGCAGCGGGAAAGTCCAGCGGCGCCACTCGAGCACCTCGCAGATCAGAAAGATCGCCAGCATCATCAGCAGGACCCAGCCCGCGCTGAACAGCGTGAACGTCGCCGTCCAGATCCGCTTGACGTTGGGGATGAACGGCTCGAGCACGGCGCTCATCAGAAACGCGGCCGCAGCCGCTCCGCCGAGCCAGAACGCTTTGCGGCGGTTGGACCGGGAGCTCATCAGGAGCAGACCGGTCCAGGCGCCCGCCAGCGTCGTCACCGTGCTCGTGATGAAATTGATCGTCACGTAGTAGCCCGAATAGTTGTAGCCGAGCAGCGCTTTGTCGATCACCGCGCCGATGTTGCCCTCGCGCGAGAAGGGGCCGTCAGGGCCGGGGAACAGGAAGAACAACGCCGAATGCAGGATCAGGAGTCCGGCTGCGGCGGCGGCCTGCCACCGCCACCTGAGTTGCAGGATCCAGAAGGTCAAAAAGTAGGTGAAGGCGATCTGCGAGAGGACGTTGATGAGCTGAAACTGGAGGCGGTTGCTTGAGACCGCGATCAGGATCTGGCTCAGCAGAATCAACTTCAGCGCCCGGACGGCCACATGGTGCGCGGTCGCCGAAAAGCTCGCCCCCTGCTGACGGCGGATGGCGAGGGCGAACGGCATGGCGGCGCCGACGATGAACATGAAGGCCGGCTGGACCATGTCCCAGAAGACGGCGCCCTCCCAGGCGACGTGATCGAACTGGCGCGCGATGGCGCCGTAGACCGGGTGGTTTTTCAACTCCCCGAAGCCGAAGCCGTGCGAAACAAGCATCAGCATGATCAAGCCGCGGTACGCGTCCAAAGCGAGAAAGCGCTGGATTTTCGCCGCGGGACGAGGGCCCGAAACCGTAACCGGTTCAGCCACTGGCGTCGATTGAGCCATCGAGATACCTCCTTGTTTCACCGGCGCGATGCCGGCAACTCCATTACGCTATCACTTGGCGCTCCCCTCGGCGTGGCGGGCCAGCGCGCGCTGTGCCTCTTCCATAGTGACCGCGCCCAGGAGGCGGCCGGCGTCGGCGCGGCTGGCAACCGGCAGGATGGGGTAGCGCACCAGGTAGGCCAGGGCCGTTTCGAGCGGCATGTCCGGATACAGGCGCGGCAGCGGATCGCGGGCGCCCAGGTCCCCCACGGTGCCCCCGACGCCGCCCCGGGCGGCGGCTGACTCGAGTTCGGTGTAGCTCACCCAGCTCCATTGAGCCGGCCCTGCCCCGACCAGCCGCACGGCGTCGCCACTGCGGCGCATCTCCTCGAGCGCCGCAGCCAGCGGGGCGCCGGGCTCGAGGACCGGCGCCGGCATCCGCATCGCGGCTTCCACCCGTAAGGGCGCCTGCTCCCGCTGCGCTTCGACCGACGGCAGGTCAAGACCCTCGTCGCGCGCCACGAGCTCGAAGAACGGTACCCGCTCCAGCCCGCGGGCCACCAGGTAGGCGATCGTGTTGGCCACCATCACCGGCAGAATGATCATGTAGGTGGCGCTCACTTCGAACACCATGAAGACCGAAGTCATCGGGGCCCGGAAGACCCCGGCGAAGAACGTGCCCATGCCGACCAGCACGTAGGCGCCGGTCGCGCTCGTCGGAAACAGCGCCAACTGCTGAGCGGCGGATCCGAGAGCGCCGCCGATCATGGCGCCGGCGAACAGCGTCGGGGCGAACATTCCGCCCGGAATCGCTGCGGTGAAGCAGAGCAGCGTGACCAGGACTTTCACCAGACCGAGAGCGAGCAGCAATTGCCAGGAGTAACGGCCGTGGAGCGCGGCGTCGACGGCCGCATACCCGGCGCCCATGACCTCGGGCAGCCACAATCCGGCGACTCCGACGAGCAGGCCGGCGACGCCCGGCCGCACGTACTCGGTCCAGCCGGGCAGCGCCCGCAGGCGCCGCCGCAGAAGCCGCACCAGTTTGGTGAATGCGGCGGCGAGTACGCCGCCGGCGACCCCGATCAGCGCGTGCACGAGCAGCTCCAGCGGGTCTCGGATGGTGAACTGCGGCACGGCGAACAGCGGCT
>JBBIMZ010000020.1:5414-6864 GCA_037444135.1 Solibacteraceae bacterium | reverse complement strand
CCACCACGGCCGAAGTCGCCGCGAGCACGATCGAACCGAGCACGCCCGTGTGCCAGCCGGCGATGACCTCCTCCATGACGAACAAGACGGCCGTAATCGGCGCGTTGAACGCGGCGGCGATGCCCGCGGCCGCCCCGACGGGCGCGATCATCCGCATCCGGTCCCGCGGAAGCTGGAAGGCGCGGCCGAGCAGAGAAGCCACGCCCGATCCCATCTGCAACGCCGGATCCTCCGGGCCCAGCGAATTGCCGCTCCCGATCGAGACGGTGCACGCCAGGAACTTGCCCGCCACGGTGCTGAAGGGCACGTAGCCGTCGGAGACGTAGACGGCGGCTTTGGTCTGGTTGACGCCGGCGCCGCGCGCTTCCTTGAAGAACCACGCTACGAGCAGCGACGAGGCGGTGGCGCCGAGGGCGGGCGAGAGCAGCGTCGCATAACTGGTCTTGTCCGCCAGCGTCCCTACCGCATACCAGCCGAGAAACTCGATCGCGATATGGAAGCAGACGACCAGCAGGCCGGCGAAGATGCCGATCAGGATGCTCAGCAAGAGAAAGCGCTGCGCCTCACTCATGGCGGCGCGCGCCAGCCGGCTCTGCGCCAGCGTCAGCGTGACTCGGTTCCAGCGCCTCATTCCGCCGCGAGCTTCCCCACGATCAGAGCCAGAGCCCGATCCGGCGCGGCCGGAGCACCGCAGGACTGACGGCCGGCGCGCCAGAGTTCGACGGCCAGAGAGAGATTGGCTTCGAGCGCCTCTTCGGAAGGCGCCGGGGCAATTGCCTTGCTCACCAGCCGGCGGGCCCGGTCGAGCCGCTGCGGGAAACCCTCCGGCATTCGCGTCCCGAGGCGCGTCACACAGGGCTCCAGCTCCGCCAGCGTCCGGTCGAGCAGCACCAGGCTCAGCGCCTGGCGGCGGGCCAGACGGAGCCCCGGCCGGCGCGGGTCGAGGCGGAGAACCTCGGCGATCAGCTCCAGTTGAGCCAGGCTCTGAAGATCCGACGGGTTGTAGCGGAGGGCGTGGCGGTAGGCCTCCTGCGCCGGAGCCCACAGGCCGAGCTCGAATCGCGCGTCGCCCAGGCCGGCCCAGACCTCCGCATCCCGCGGGGAGCGCCTGGCGAGTTCTTCGAAAACCTGCCGGGCTTTTTCGGGCGCCTGGGCAGCGAGCAGCATCCGGCCGATCCGCTTGCGCAGCGCCGGTTCCTGCGGCGCTTCGTCGAGCTGGCGCAACAGCTCGGCCTGGACTGAAAGGTGCTTGCCTTCGCGGAGCAACAGCTCGATCAGCTCGAAACGGGTCTCGAGGCGGCGCCGCACGGGATTGTCGGGCCAGAGTCCGTATATGGCCCTCTGATAGTATTGAGTGGCGGCGTCGGTCTGGCCGCGGCGCGCATTGATGCGGGCCAGATGGAGATTGGGAACGGCAGCCGCCGGATCGTCCCGGACCAGATCGAGCAGG
>JBBIMZ010000020.1:0-5404 GCA_037444135.1 Solibacteraceae bacterium | reverse complement strand
CTTCTTCGGCCCGGCCGCCGGCGAGCAGAGCTAGAGCGAGGGCGAGCTTGAACTGCGGGTTCTCCCGCGAGAGTGCGAGAGCCTCCGAGTAGAGCTGGACGGCCTGGCGGTACCGGCCGGCGGCCGCGAAGCGGTTGCCGGCCTGGAACTGACGGTCGGCCCGGTCGTGGCGTTCGCGCCGGTAGGCGGCGGCGAGCAAGCCGGTGAGGGTGAACAGGCCGAGCATGACGAGAAAGACCACGGCCAGCAGGCGAGCCGTGGAACGCGTGAGGAACAGGCCGAGGTCCCGTGCTGTCATCTCCCTGTTTTCAGAATACGAACTCGACGAAGGGGAGTAGCCATGCCTTCGCGACGGCAGCAGAAGCCGCTCTTTCCGGCTGAGCCGGCCGAAGCGGTTGCGCCCGCTGCCCGGACAGTCTTCACCATCGGCCATTCGACGCGCTCGCTGGAGCAGCTCGCCGCCGTGCTCCGGCGCTACGGAGTCGAGCGGGTCGTCCACATCCGCCACTTCCACACGAGCCGCCACAATCCCCAGTTCAACAAGTCCGAGCTCGAGCGGGCCTTGCCCGGCTACGGCATCGAATACCTGACACTGGAGGCGCTCGGGGGCTACCGCACGGGCGGCTATCAGGCGCACATGGCCACCGAGGAGTTCCGCCGTGGCATCGAAGAGCTGGAACGGCTGGCGGCGGAAAAACCCACAGCTTACATGTGCGCCGAGCTGAAGTGGTGGCGCTGCCACCGGCGCCACGTCTCCGACGTCCTTGCAGAGCGCAACTGGCGCGTGGTGCACCTGTTCGACGAACAGCGCGCCGAAGTCCACCACCGGAAGGATAATGTGATCAAGTGTGATTGAAGCCAGGAGAACGCCATGAACACACGACGCAAGTTCCTCGCGGCGCTGATGGCGGCGCCGCGCAGCCTGGAAGCCGCCGAGCCGGCCATCCGCTTTGCGCTGAGCGGATTCATCTGGCAGAACGAGATCGAGCGCGGCATTCGCGACACGGCGCGCTTCGGCTTCCGGGGGATCGAACCGTTCCGCCAGCACCTGCTCGCCTACCTGGAAAAGCCGCAGGCGCTCAAGGACCAGCTCGACGCCGCCGGCATCCGGATGGTCACCTGCTCGAACGGCGGCCCGATGGCCACGGATTTCATCGATCCGGCCAAGGTCCCGGCGACCATCGACGATCATTTCCGGTTTGCGCGGGACTTTCTGCGCCAGTTCGGCTGCACCCACTTCAAGATCAACCTGGGCCGGCGGCCTCCGGAGGGGCCGACCCGCGAACAGCTCGGCACGCTCGCCCGGGCGCTCAACGAACTCGGCAGGCGAACGGCCGACCTCGGCATTCGCCTGGCGCCCCATCCGCACCTGTGGGCGCCGGTCGAGCGCGAGCCGGAAGTAAAGTTGATGCTCGATCTAACCGACCCCCACTATGTCTTCCTGGTGCCGGATACGGCCCATCTGACGCTGGGCGGAACCGACCCGATCGAAATTGTGCGCGATTACTACAGCCGCATCGCTGCGCTCCACTTCAAGGACACGCCGGCGCGCTTTCGCGGTCACAAGGGCCCGCCGCCCTCGCAGGAAGACCACAAGAAGGAGAACCTGTACAAGAATCTAGGCACCGGAGGGGTGGATTTCCCGGCCATCATGCGGATCCTGCGCGAGCGGGGCTACCGCGGCTGGATCACGCTCGATCTGGATCCGCCGCGTCCGGGCGAGGGCACGATCGAGGAGAACGTGATGGCCAACAAGCGGTATCTGGTGGAGCGGCTACAGGCGGAGTTGTAGGAGGCGCGGCGGGGATGGCACAATGAGACTTAAAGACCTGTAAATCTAATAACAGCAGGCCCCCTCCTCCTCCGCCCGTCCCAGTTGGGCCAGCTGCTGGCTGCACCCGCCCGCCGCGGCTGCGAAGTGATCGCTCCCACGGTGCGCGACGGCGCCATCAGCCACGAGCCGGTCTCGGGCCTCGAGGAGCTGCCTGCCGGCTACACCATGGAGCAGGAAGCGGGCCGGTGTCGCCTCCGGCGGCGGTCCGACGCCCCCAATTCGGCTACGCCGCCGGACCGAAGAGTTTGAAAAATTACCTGCATCCCGTCCGTCGCCTGGTGGCCGCCGAGCGTGACAATGGCGTCTTCCGCATCCTCGACCCACCGGCCGCGCCGCCGCGCTACGCTTTCATCGGGGCGCGGGCCTGCGATCTGGCCGCCGCCCGGGTGCAGGACCGCGTTTTTCTCGGTGAACAGTTTCAGGACGGCGACTACGGCGCGCGGCGCCGCGGGGCGTTCGTGGTCGCCGTGCACTGCACCGAGCCGGCGGCCACCTGCTTCCGCACTTCGATGGGAACGGGCCCGCGCGCCACGAGCGGCTACGGCATCGCGCTCTGCGAAATCGTCGGCCCGGACCGGCACGTCTTGCTGGCGGAAGCGGGTACGAGTCTGGGCGAGGAAGTGCCCGCGGAACTCGGCGGCGGGCCCGCGCCCTGCGGGGACGACGTCGCCCGGCGCTGCCTCTCCTGCGCCAATTGCACGATGGTCTGCCCGACCTGTTTCTGCGTGACTTTCGAGGACACGAGCATCTGGAGGGGGGCCGCGCCGAGCGCTGGCGGCGCTGGGACTCCTGTTTCACTCAGAGTTTTTCCTATATCCACGGCGGCAGCGTCCGCCTGTCGCCCAAGTCCCGATACCGGCAGTGGCTCACGCACAAGCTGGCCTCCTGGATCGACCAGTTCGGCACCTCCGGCTGCGTGGGCTGCTTTCGTTGCATCACCTGGTGTCCGGTGGGGATCGACATTACGCAGGAAGCGCCAGGGGCGGCGCCGGGCGCCATCCACCTCTGGCGCAGGCCCGAGGCCTTTCTCGCAGCGGCGGCGCCGCGGGGCTCCACTCACTTGCTGGGTCTGGCCGACGCCCTGGCTCTGGCGGCGGCGCTCGGCCGCCTGCCAAAGAAACTGATCGTTTACGGAATCGAGGCTTCGCGCTTCGGCATGGGCGAGCGCCCCTCGCCGGAAGTCGCGGCGGCGGTCGAGGAACTCGCCCGGCGACTCGCCCGCCGGCTCAGGCTGCCGCGCCCCTGAGCGCTTCGAGAGCGAAGCGAGCAGGCGCGCTTACACTGGAAGCATGCTCGCCCTGGTCTTGCTGGCGCTGCCGGTCCTTCAGCCGGCGCCCGAAGTCGGGGTGGAGGCGATTCTCGAGCGCGTCGCCGAGGAAGCCGAGGTGTTCCGGAATCTGGCGCCGAAGATCATCGCCCGGGAAACGCTGCGCCAGCGGGCGCAGAAGCCCCTGCGGCGCTTTCGGCCGCGGATCGGCAGGAGCGCCCTGGAACCGCCGAAGATGCGGGTCGAAGAGCGCCAGATCGTCTCCGAATATGGTTTCAGCGCGTTCCGCGAAGCGCCCGAAGCGCTCCACGAATTCCGGACGGTCGTCTCCGTGGACGGGCGCGCCGTGGCGGGCCGGGCCCAGGCGCGCGACAGGCTCACCCTGGGGCTCACCTCCGACGACGATCGCATCAAGCGGAAGCTGCTCAGCCAGTTCGAACAGCATGGCCTGCTAGCCGCTGCGGTCGACTTCGGGCAGTTGATCCTGCTGTTCACGCGCGAACGGCGCGGCGAGTACGAGTTCGAGCTCGGCGGCGAACAGCGCCTCGGCTCAGAGCCGGTCCTCGTCGTCCATTACCGGCAACTCGAGGGACCGGGAGCCTTTACGATCTTCGAGGGGAGCCGCGGCTATCGAGCGAGAATCGAGGGAGAGCTGTGGGTGCGCCGGACCGACTTCGTCCCCTTGCGGATCGTGATCCGAGGCACGGTGGCCGGCTCCGGCCGGGGCGAGGTCGTACATTCCGGAGTCGTCGATTATTTTCCCAGCGCCTACGGCGTGCTGTTGCCCGCCGCGGTTCGTTACGAGAAGCTCGCCGGGGGTGCGCCGCTCGTCGAGAGCGTGGCCTCTTATGGGGACTTTCGCATGTTCGCAGCCGACGCCGAGATTCGCTTTGAAACGGCGGAGCCGGCCGAGCCGCGCCCGCGGTGAGCGCCATTTTTGACGTAACCCGGCGGGCCCGAGGGCCGTTCTTCACGGTGGATACCGCGTTTGGAAGCGGCATCGAGATTTCCGCGAGTGTGTTACACTTTTTGGTAGACTGGACACTGGGCCAGTCCAGATTTTGGCAACGCGCGGCCTCCACGGGCCGTCAGATGCACAGAGCCGGGAGCGCAATCTTGCCGGCGAGAGGGCGGAAGCACTCATGCCAGAGCAGTTGAATCATCTGCACCATCCGCAGGAGTCCGGGTCAGCCGACCGGCAGGAGCGGCCGTTCGAGCTGCTCACCTTCCAGCCGCAAAAGCCTTGGTTCTTTACCCTGTTTGCCAACCTCCGGGATTACTTCTTCCCGGCCAAGGAGCCCCCGCTGGTGGTCAGTTCGCGGCCTCTTTCTCCGAAGGAGATCGGAGAGGGGAGCTTCATCTATTCAGCCGCGACCGATCCTGACCTGGCGGCGGGAGAGGGCCGTCGGCTTTCGGCCTTCGCGCCCGGCGTGCCCGTGGACAGCGATCACTTGAAGCGGCTGGCCGAGACGGGGATCAAGTTTCCGTGGTATGTCGAATTCTACGGGAACGTCCGCGATGCCCTCTTCCCGCCGAAGCAACCGCCCCTTCAGGTCACGGCCAAGCCGGTCCAGGTCAAGAGCATCTGGGGATTCTCCGCGGGCAATGAAAAACGGGCCGCGTTGCTGACCGCGTTGCTGCACGGAGGCGCCATCGCTATCCTGTTTCTTCTAGGCTCCAGCCACATTCTCAAGGAGGAGCCGAAAATCGCCGTCAGGCTGATCGCGCCTGACGTCGACATCGCCCCGTACATTCCGAAGGCTCCCAAGCCCAAACAGATGGGCGGCGGTGGCGGCGGCGGCGACCGCTCGCCTACGCCGGCCAGCAAAGGGCAGCTTCCGAAACCGGCGCCGCAGCAATTCGTGCCCCCCGCTGCCGTCGTCTATAACCCTGCGCCGAAGCTGGTGATGGAGCCGACGATCGTCGTACCTCCGGATGTGCCGCTTCCGAAGGTCAACATCAATGCATGGGGGGATCCGCTGGCCAAGGTCGGCCCTCCGTCGAGCGGGCCCGGTTCCGGCGGGGGCATCGGTTCCGGTTCGGGCGGCGGCGTCGGCTCGGGACGCGGGCCTGGTTTCGGCCCCGGCGAAGGCGGCGGCGTCGGAGGGGGCGTTTATCGCATCGGTGGCGGTGTGACCGCTCCCACGCTGATCCATAAAGTCGAACCCGAATACTCCGAGGAGGCGCGCAAGGCCAAGTTCCAGGGGACGGTGGTGCTCTACGTCGTCGTCGACGAGCGGGGCATGCCCCGCGATATCAAGGTAGTACGCCCGCTCGGCCTGGGCCTGGACGAGAAAGCCGTC
>JBBIMZ010000019.1:0-15551 GCA_037444135.1 Solibacteraceae bacterium | reverse complement strand
GCCGTGCGCAACTACGGTTTTTTCACCGAAAATCACTCGCTGCCGGCCGCCGAGAACCTCCATGTGCGCCGCCTCCGCGATCCGGCGCTGGCCGATCACACCAACCCGCGCTTCCGCGGCTTCGATCCGGACTACCCGGATGCCGAGCGCGCCAATGTCTTTCTTGCCGATCTGGCTCAGATGGATAAGACCGGTAAGATGCCCCGCCTGATGATGATGCGGCTGGCGGGCGACCACACCTCGGGAACCGCGCCAGGCAAGATCGCTCCCCGCTCGGCCGTCGCCGACAACGATTACGCGCTCGGCCTGATCGTCGAAGCCTGCTCGCGTTCGCGGTTCTGGCCCGAGATGGCGATCTTCGTGGCGGAAGCCAGCGCCCACACCGCCGCCGACCATCTCGAAGCCCACCGCACCCCCGCTTTCATTCTCTCCCCATACAGCCGCACGGGCGCGGTCGACAGTACGCTTTACACTACGGCCTCGATGTTGCGCACCATCGAGCTGATCCTCGGCTTGAAGCCGATGACCCACTTCGACGCGGCCGCCGAACCGATGGCGAGCGTTTTCCAGTCCGAGCCGGACACCACGCCCTACACAGCGGAAAAGCCCGCCGTTCCGCTTACCGCGCGCAACCCTTGACTTCCGCCGCCGCTCGGGGCCTTCCGTCTGTCGCGGCCTCCGATGCGGCCGACGGAGGGCACTTGACAGGAGGGAATCTATAGTTTATAGATGGAGATTAGGGGATTTTCCATGTCCTACTTCGACGAGCTTGAAGATCTGCCCGCCGAGGAGCTGGTGGCCTGGGCCGTGCGCACGTTCGGCGATTCGTTCGCCATTTCGACGAGCTTTCAGAAGTCGGGGATGGTGATCCTGGACATGGCGGCGCGGATCAGCTCGAGCGTGCGCGTCATCACGCTGGACACGGGTCGGCTGCCCGAAGAGACGCACGCGATGATCGACGTGGTGCGCTCACGCTACGGCGTTCGCGTCGAGACGGTGCTGCCGGATCCGAAGGAAGTCGAAGCGATGGTCAAACAGCACGGGGCGAACCTGTTTTATTCGGACCCCTCGCTCCGGATGCTGTGCTGCCACGTCCGCAAAGTGCGGCCGCTCGAGCGCAAGCTGCGGGAGTTTCGGGCTTACGCCGTGGGCCTGCGGCGGCTGACTTCCGACAGTCGCACGGAGACGCGCAAGGTCGAGTATCGCAACGGCCTGATCAAGCTCGCGCCGGTGGCGGACTGGACGCGCCAGGACATCGAGCACTACACGCGATTGCACAACGTCCCGCTGCACCCGCTCTACAGCAAAGGCTATACGAGCATCGGCTGTGCGCCCTGCACGCGGCCGACGGCCGAGGGCGAGGACGAGCGCGCGGGCCGCTGGTGGTGGGAGAGCGAAGGCCACAAAGAGTGCGGCATCCATGTGACGCCGGATGGTAGAATCGGCAGGAAGCTCGACATTCTCATCGAAGAGGTTTCACAAACGTCGTATGCCTGAAATGCTGCTGGACCCGGAGGCTCATCGGAACGGCTTCCACCAAGGGTTCACGATCTGGTTCACGGGCCTGTCCGGCGCCGGCAAGAGTACGCTTTCGGAAATTCTGCTCAAGCGGCTCAAGGCCGCCGGGGCTCGTGTCGAGCTGCTCGACGGCGATGTGGTGCGGACGAACTTGTCCAAGGGGCTCGGTTTCAGCAAAGAAGACCGGGACACGAACATCCGCAGGATCGGCTTCGTCTGCGATCTTCTGTCGCGCAACGGCGTCATCGCCATTGCCGCCGCGATTTCGCCTTACCGGGAGATCCGCCGCGAAATCCGGCAAAAGATCCGCAACTTCGTCGAGGTCTACGTTCACTGCCCGCTCGAGGTGCTGGTGCAGCGCGACGTCAAGGGCCTGTACAGGAAAGCGCTGGCCGGCCAGATTCCCCAATTCACGGGTGTGTCCGATCCTTACGAGGAGCCGGAACAGCCCGAGGTCATCTGTCACACGGACCGGGAAACTCCCGAGGAGAGCGCCGACAAGATCTGGGCCAAGCTCAAGGAACTGAATCTGATTCAGTTCGACTGACGCGGGCCTACGCCGGCCGCGGCGCGACCACGCGGGCTTTGTTGTCCCCGCACCACAGGGTGGCGCCCGGCTGCGCATGTGCATCGCGCACATAGCCGAGGGCGACCACGCACCCGGCGGCGGGCGAAAAGGCGGCCGAAGTGATCTCGCCAGCTTGTTTTCCCTCGGCGGTCAGCTCGGCGCCGGGGGCGGGCGGCCGGAGCGTCTCGATGCGCAACGGCACCAGGAGCCGGTGCACCTGACCGCGGGAGCGGACGCGCTCGACGATCTCCTGTCCCAGGTAGCAGCCTTTGCTGAAGTGCATGGCGCGCAGCACCTGCGCCTCGTTGGCGATGAAGCGCTCGCTGAGATCTTCTCCGTAGCGCGGCCTGGCGTTTTCGAGCCGCACGAGGCGCACATCGGCGGGGGCGGCCTCGATGGCGCAGGCCTCGCGCAGCCGGCCGAGCACCGCCTGGGTTTCCGAAACCGGCGTGAAGAACCAGAAACCGTCTTGGCCGGAGAGGCTGAGGCGCGCCACCAGCAGGTTGCCCCAAGTCAGCGTCTCATGGGAATCCGCCGGCGCCGGGACTCCCAGCAACGCCAGCACCTCCGAGGCGCGGGACCCTTCCAGACCGATCGTAGCCAACTCTGCCGTGACATCCTCGAGCGCGACGTCGTCCGCGATGATGTACCTGTCCAGATGGGCGCAGACCCGCTCGCGCGTCTCCGGTTCGGTGTCGAGCAAAAAGTGGTCAGGCAGGCAGAGGATGTTAGCGTCGGCAAGGATGCGTCCCTGGGCGTTGAGAAAGAAAGCGTAGCAACCCTTGCCGGGCGCAAGCTGCGCAATATGGTTGGTCGTCAGCGCGTGCAGCAGCCGCGCGCGGTCCTCGCCGGCGACGCGAATCTTTCCGCGCTCGCTGAGGTCGAGCAGGGCCGCGCCTTCTCGCAACGCGCGGTAGCCGGGAGTCATCGGAGCGAGATCCATCGCAACCAGGCGGAAATCAGAAAAACGACCAGAGCCGAGACCACGATCCCCGTCATCGACCGCACCGTTCGCTCCGGCTCAGCCGGCCGCGCCGCCATGAGCAGCGCCTCGGCGAAAATATGCAGCACCAGCAACATCTTGACGCCGAAGCCGACGTAGTACCCGGGCGGGTAGGCGGGTTTGGTCAGGAGATTGTAAAGGCCCGAGGCGATCAACAGCAGGATCGTGGCGTAAATCCAGGGACGGAATCGCTCACTGAGGCCGCCGGCGAAAAATCGGGCATAGAGAATCCCGCCGATCAGGATGACGACGCACGTGACGTGAACCCAGCGGAACAGCACGCCCAGGAGGGCGCTGCCAAGCTCCCCCATACGGGTATTCTACAATCTGCCTATGACTGACGGGATCGCAGGCGCCGGGCCGGCTGCGGCGCTCGTAATGCTCTTGCTGTTGTCGGCTTGCCGCCAGAACCTGAGGGATTCCCCGCCCCGGGCCCGGACCGTGCCGCAACGCCTGGAAAAGCACGGCCACGTGCGCATCGACAACTATTACTGGCTCCGCAACCGGGAGGACCCCGCCGTGCTGGAATACCTCAGGGCCGAGAACGAGTACACGGCCGCCAGGATGGCCCACACGGCGCCGCTGCAGGAGGCGCTGGTCGCGGAATTCAAGGCGCGCATTCCGCAGAGCGATGTCTCGGCGCCGTATTTCAAGGACGGCTATTACTACTACCGGAGGACGTGGGAAGGGAAAGACTACCCCGTCTACTGCCGCAAGCGGGCCTCGCTCGACGCCCCGGAAGAGGTCATGCTGGACGTCAATGAAGTGGCGGGCGGGCGCCGGTTCTGCTCGGTCACCGGGGTCCAAGTCAGCCCGGACCAGCAGATGCTCGCCTATGCCGTCGACACGGTCGGCCGCCGGTTTTACGAGCTGCGCATCCGGAACCTGCGCACCGGCGAGACGCTGGCCGACCGCATCCCGGCGATGACGGGCAACCTCGTCTGGGCCAACGACAACCAAACGCTCTTCTACGCGCGGCAGCATCCGGAGACGCTCCGCTCCTACCGCATCTACCGCCACGAGACCGGCACGGACCCGGGTGCTGACGAGCTGGTCTACGAGGAGCAGGACGAAACCTTCGCCTGCCACGTCGCCCGGAGCAAATCAAACCAGTACCTCTTGATCGCCTCCCGGCAGACCTTGAGCTCCGAGTACCGCTACCTGGACGCTTCCGAGCCTCAGGGCGCCTTGCGGCTGTTTCTGGCCCGGCGCCGCGGTCACGAGTACGAAGTGGATCACGCCGGCGGGTATTTCTACATCCGGACCAACCATCAGGCCGGCAACTTCCGTCTGATGCGGACGCCGGAGGGCCGGACGGAGTTGGAGGCCTGGCAAGAAGTGATTCCCCATCAGCAGGACGTGCTGCTCGAGGGCTTCGAACTGTTCCGGGATTACCTGGTGGCGGTCGAACGGCGGGAGGGACTGATTCAGCTGCGGATCCGGCCCTGGAGCGGCGCCGGCGAACATTTGCTGGACTTCGGCGAACCGGCCTACGCGGCCTTTCCAGCCGACAACTATGAACTCAACACGCCGGTTCTCCGCTACCAATACTCGTCGCCGGCCACGCCCGATTCCGTCTATGACTACGACATGGGGACGCGCGAGCGGCGGCTCGTCAAACGCGTCGCCCTCGGCGGGGGCTTCGATCCGGCCAATTACCGGACCGAGCGGATTCATGCTCCCGCGCGCGACGGCAAGCGAGTCCCGATTTCGCTGGTCTACCGCCTGCCGTTCGAGCGGGACGGGCGGCGCCCGTTGCTGCTGCGGGGCTACGGCGCCTACGGCATCAGCACGGAGCCCCGCTTCGACCCCTACGCGGTGAGTCTTGTCGACCGCGGCTTTGTCTACGCCCTCGCGCACGTCCGCGGCGGCCAGGAACTCGGCCGGGCCTGGTACGAAGACGGCAAGCTGCTGCGCAAGAAGAACACGTTCCACGATTTCATCGACTGCGCCGAGTTCCTGATGCGGGAAAAGTACGCCGATCCGGCGCGGATCTTCGCCTGGGGCGGGAGCGCCGGCGGACTGCTGGTGGGCGCCGCCGTGACCATACGCCCGGATCTGTTCGCGGCGGCGATCGCCGAAGTGCCCTTCGTCGACGTGCTCACGACGATGCTCGATGAGTCCATCCCGCTGACGACGAACGAGTACGACGAGTGGGGCAACCCGAACGAGAAGGTCTACTACGATTACATCCTCTCGTATTCGCCGTACGACCAGACCGTGCCGGCCCGCTACCCGCACCTGCTGGTGACCGCCGGGCTGCACGACTCCCAGGTCCAGTACTGGGAGCCGGCCAAGTGGGTGGCCAAGCTTCGCGCGGTCAAGCAGGACGACCACCTGCTGCTGCTCAAGACCGAGACCGAGGCGGGCCACAGCGGTCTGACGGCTCGCGAGGACTCCTACCGGGAACGCGCCTTCCGCTACACCTTCTTATTGGTCGTGGCCGGGCTCAGCGCCCGCTCGGCGCCGGCGCCGTAAATTTTGCACCGGCGAAAAAATCTTCTGATATTCTGGGGACAACAGCGTATGGCGCCTCGGTCCGGCCGTGGTCGAGGCCCGCAATCAAGGAAAAAAGAGGAGAACAATGGGCGTGACTAGAAATTCCCTGCTCGTGGCAGTCCTCGGAGCGGCTTTGGCGACTGCTCTTCTGGGACAGATCACCGGTTCGCTGCGCGGCGTGGTCGTAGACAGCTCCGGAGCCTCAGTTCCGGGAGCCAGCGTCACGCTGACGTCGCGCGAGACCGGCGAAGTTCGCCAGGTGCGCAGCGATCCGGAAGGGAATTTTGCGTTCACCTTATTGCGGATCGGCTTCTACGAGATCAAGGTCGAGGCGAACGGGTTCCGGACGGGCGTGGCCGAAGCCGAGGTCCGCACGGGCGAGGTGACCGGCGTCCAGATGCGGCTCGAGGTCGGCCAGGTGACTGAAACGATTACGGTGACCGATGCGGTCGCACTTTTGGACACCGAGAACGCCCAGATCCAGCGTGCGGTGACCGGCCCGGCCATCCAGGAGTTTCCCGTGGCCCGCAACCCGAACCTGTTTGCGACCATGGCCCCGGGCGTCGTGCCGGTGACCGCCAACAACCCGTTCCTCGGTTCGGGCAGCTATAACACCAACGGAGGCCGCGGCCGCGGCAACAACATCACCGTGGACAACATCACCACGACCGACATCTCCGTGACCGGAACCGGCGGCGTGCTGAACGTGCTGAACTTCTCGGACATCCGCGAAGTCAAGTTGATTTCGAACAACTTCAGCGCCGAGTACGGCCGGAATTCGAGTTCGCAGCTCATCTACAACCTCAAATCCGGGACGAACGAATTCCACGGCGAAGTCTTTCACTTTTTCCGCAACGACAAGCTGAACTCGCGGCCGTATTTCGACCGGACGGGGAAAGCGAACATCGTGCGCTGGAACGAGTGGGGCTACAGCGTCGGCGGGCCGGTCTATCTGCCGCGGCTGTTCGACGGCCGCAACAAGCTCTTCTGGCTCTCCAGCTACGAAGGAATCAAAGAACGCGGGGCCGGGGCGTCGCGCATCGCCAACGTGCCCACGGCGGCCATGCTCGCGCAGGTGACCGACCCGACGTCGAAGGCGATCCTCGACATGTACAAGCTGCCGGCCGCCACGAGCACGGGCGCCAGCGCGGGGCAGGTGGAGCAGTCGGCGGCGACCACGACGGATCTCTACAAGCTCAATTACAAGATCGACTGGAACGCCTCCTCCAAAGACACAGTCAGCGGCCGCTACGCCCGCGCTCATCTCACCGGAGGCAGCTCCGGACTGACCTTTATCGCCTCCAATCTGGCCAACTTCGGCGCTCTGAACGAAGGCGTTCCGCAGCAGGCCAGCCTCGCCTGGACGCATCTGTTCGCCCCCACGGTGGTGCACGAGGCCCGTTTCGGCTTCGGCCGGAGCACGGCGGCGTTCCCGATCAACTCGACGGCGCCGCTCGGCCCCCGGATCATCTTCAACAACGGCCAGGTCGACTCGTTCGGCGTCTGGGAAGGTCTGCCGCAGGGCAGGATTCAAAACACGTTCCAGTACACCGACACGCTCACCTGGGTGCGCGGCGCGCACAACTTCAAGGGGGGCGCCGACGTCTACCGCTACCAGGGCAACAGCTTCTTTGATGCGCTCGTCCGCGGCGTGTTCCGCTTCAACAACTGGGAGGACTTCGCCGCCGGCCGGCCGTTCCAGCACACGCAGCGCTTCGGCAGCTCCGTGCGCGGCCACCGCGTGACCAACCACCACTACTTCTTCCAGGACGACTGGAAGGCGACGCGGAACCTGACGCTGAATCTGGGCTTGCGCGTCGAAGTGGCGCACGGAGTCACCGAGGTCAACGGGCTGATTTCGAACCTGAACCTGGATTGCCGCCGGCCGATGGGCGCCGCTGGCACGGGACCTTACGGCTGCATGGAGGTCGGCAAGCCGTCGTTCGGGACCAACGTCAACTGGGGACCGCGATTGGGCTTCGCCTACGCGATGGGCGCCAACCGCCGGACTGTGGTCCGGGGCGGCTACGGCGTTTCTTACGACTTCATTTTTTTCAATCCGGTCACCAACCAGCGGTTTCTGCCGCCGTTCATCGTCACGGGCAACCTGGTCGGAGTCGAATCTTTCACCGGCGCCAACAGCTTCGCCGCGATCTTCGCGGGCAGGTCGCAGTATCAGGCCGAAACGGCTGCCCAAGTCGGCAAATTCGACCCGAACACGCGGAACTTCGGCAGCGTCAGCCCGGCGATCGCTTACGACCTCCGCAACCCGCAGGTCCATCAACTTCACCTGGGGATCCAGCGGGAACTCTTTCGGGACCTCGTCGTCAAACTGGGCTACGTCGGCACGAAAGGCAACTATCTACAAAGAACGCGGTCGCTGAATCTGCTGGCCGCACCGCCGCAGCCCGCCGTCAGCCTGGCGGACGAAACCGCGCGCCTCAACGAGTTCCGGACCGCCATTGCGGCTTCGAGCGGCACGCCTGCCCGGCCGAGCAACCGGACGGACCCGCGTTTCAACGAGATCAACTATCTGGATAGCTCGGCGAACTCCAACTTCCACTCGCTCCAGCTCGACGTGCAGAAGCGCTTTTCCTCCGGCTACATGTTAATGGCCGCCTACACCTACGGCAAGTCGATCGACGATGTCTCCGACGCGCTCGGGGTGCTGATCAACGACTCGCCGGATCAGCAGAATCCGCTCGACAACCGCAACAACCGCGGGCCGTCTCAATTCGACATCCGCCAGCGGCTCGTCATCGCGCACAATTGGCAGTTGCCGTTCGGGAAGAATCTCGGCAACGGCCTTGCGCGCCGGGTCCTGTCCGGCTGGGGCTTCTCCGGCATCTCCAGTTTCCGCAGCGGCTTCCCGGTGACGTTTCAGGCGGGGCCGCGGCGCGGCGTCAGCCCCTTGACGGTGAACGGCATCGCCGCGGCGGCGACCGTGCGCCCGAACGCCGCCGGAGCGTTCGTCTTCGAGCCGAAGCCGGCCGGCAGCGCAGAAGCGCCGGGCACGCTGAACAACGATCCGGTCCAGAGGATCTCAGCGTACGCCGAAAGGCTGGGGCTGTCGCAACCGCTGTTGGGTAACTTCGGAACGCTGGGCCGCAACGCCGCGCGACTGAACGGCCAAGTGAACTTCGACTGGCAGGTTTACAAAGACACGGCCATTCGGGAGCAGCTCAAGCTCCAGATCGGCGCCGAGTTCTACAACATCTTCAACAACACTTCGTTTCAGGAAGTTAACCGCAACATCAGCAATCCCAACTTCGGGCAATATACGACGGTAGCCACCGACGCGCGCTGGATCCAGTTGCGGGCGCGCCTGGTCTGGTGACGGCTTCGGCTCGTCAGACCTCCCAGTCTTCGGCGGTGGGCCGGGCGGGAGGCAGGCTGCCAGGGGTGGCGGTGATCCTGGCGCTGCGGTGTTGTCGCCGGTTTGCAGGCAACCGCCTTTGTTGTGGCCGATGCGGCTGTTCAGGATCGAGGCCGGCTGAAGGCTTCTCACGCGGCCGCTCCGGCCTCAGAGATCGGGATGCCGGAAGCGCCAGCGGGTCGCCCGCTCATAGGCTTCCGCGGCGGCGAGCACCAGCGCATCGCGGCCGGAAGGGCCGACCAGCTGGAGTCCGGCGGGCAGACCGTCTTTGGTGAACCCGCAGGGCACGGAGACGGCCGGCAGGCCGTAGAGGTTCCAGGGCGCCAGGTTCCTCAGGTAGTAAAGCCCCGGCCGCGAGCCGAGCGGGAAGGCCGGCGCGGGCGCACTGGGCAGGGCGAGCAGATCCGCCGCGGCAAAAAGACGGTCGCTCGTGCGGCGCAGCTCCTCCATTTCGCGGCGGGCCCGGATGTAGGCGGGGGCGGAAACGGCCTTGCCCAGTTCGATCGTCTCGCGGGTCGCCGGATGATAGCGCTCCGGATGCGCGGCGAGCATCGGCTCGTGGAACGCGTACGCTTCCGCCGTGATGATGGTTCCATAGGTGTCGGGCAAACTGTCGAGGCCTTGCGAGAGCCGCAGGCGAGGCAGCTCCACTTCGCGCACGCCCGCCGTCAGGCGCCCGAGCAGCCGGATGGCTGCCTCGACCGCAGCCGCCGTCTCCGCTTCGAGCCGGTCGAAGTAGACCGCGCGGGGGATTCCGATCCGGAGCGCTTTGACCGGGCGGGCCGGCGCCAGAGGCATGCCCATGGCGCCCAGCATGAGTCGAACGTCTTCGACGCAGCGGCACAGCGGCCCTACGTGATCGAGCGACCAGGCGAGCGGCACGACCCCCTCGGCGGGCAGCGCGCGGTAGGTCGGCTTGAAGCCCACAATCCCGCACAGCGCTGCGGGCAGTCGGATCGAGCCGCCGGTGTCCGAACCGAGCGCGCCGTAGCAGAGGCCCGCCGCCACCGCGGCCCCCGAGCCCCCCGAACTGCCGCCCGGGCTGTAGCCGGCCTTCCACGGATTCTCGGTCGGGCCGAAGCGGCTAGTCTCGGACGTGAAGCTGTAGGCGAACTCGTCCATGTTCAGCTTGCCCACAATCACCGCCCCGGCTTCGCGCAACCGCCGCACCACCGTGGCGTCTTCGGCGGGCACGCGCTCTCGATACTGCGCGCTGGCCGCCGTGGTCCGCACGCCGGCGGTATCGTAGAGGTCCTTGAGCGCGATCGGGATGCCGTGGAGCGGGCCGCGCAGCCGCCCGCGGCGCTGCTCGGCCTCCAGTTCCCGGGCGCGCTCGAGGGCGGCTTCGCCGGTGACGGTGATGAAAGCGTTCAGCTTGGGCTGGAGCCGCCCGATGCGCTCGAGCGCCGTCTGCGCCAGTTCGACCGGCGAGACGCGGCGCCGCCGCACCAGGCCGGCTGCTTCGGCCAGAGTCAGCCAGTGGGGCTCCGGGGGCACGGAAGCCGCCGCGCCGGCCGCCAACGCCCCGCCGAGAAAGGTTCGCCGGTTCATGCCGCCGCGCCGTCCGGGCGCTGCGGTCTCGGCGCGAAGCTCCAGAGGCGGTCCCACGAGCGTTCGTTGTCCCACTCCGGCGTCGGCTCGAAATAGCCCCCCTCGGTGAGATGGGCCTTGCAGGCTTCGTCGTTCAGGCGGATGCCGAGACCCGGGCCTTCGGGCACTTTCACAAACCCGCGCTGCACGATCGGCTTATCGACGCCGTCGACCAGATCGTCCCACCACGGCACGTCCACGGAATGATGCTCCAGAGCGAGGAAGTTCTCCGTGGCGGCGGCGCAGTGGATGTTGGCGAAGAAGGACACCGGAGTGCCGGCGAAGTGCATCGCCATCGCCACGCCGTATTCCTGCGCCATGTCGCCGATCTTTTTGGTTTCGAGCAGGCCGCCGGAGCTGGCCAGATCCGGATGGATGATGTCGACGGCGTGGTTCTCGCAAAGCACGCGAAACGCTTCTTTGAGGTAGATGTCCTCGCCGGTCAGCGTCGGCACGTCGATCGAGTCGGTGATCTTCTTCCACAGCTCGGTGTACTGCCAGGGAATCATGTCCTCGAGCCACGCCATGTTGTATTTCTCGAGGGCGCGGCCCAGCCGGATGCAGGAGTTGACGCCGATGTGCCCGAAGTGATCGGCCGCAAGGGGAACGTCCATGCCGACGATTTCCCGGATCCGGGCCACGTAGTCGGCCATCAGCGCGATGCCCTTGTCGGTGATCTCGATGCCGGTGAACATGTGCTGGACCTGGTTGACGTCCTTGAGCGTCAGGCCGAGCGGGCGCGTCAGCGTCCCCGGGATGTTCTCGACCAGATCGATGCCGAGGTCCATCTTCAGGAACGTGAAGCCGGCATCGATCCGCTTCTTCATCCGCTCGGCGTAGACCTTCGGATCGTGCGACTCGGTCGTGTCGCAGTAGATGCGGATCCGGTCGCGGAACTTGCCTCCGAGGAGCTGATACGCCGGCACGTTGTAGGCTTTGCCGGCCAGGTCCCAGAGCGCCATCTCGACGCCGCAGACGCCGCCGGCCTGCCGGGCGTGAAAGCCGAACTGCTTGATCTTCCGGAAAATCTTGTCGACGTTGCAGGGGTTTTCGCCGAGCAGCCGGCTCTTGAGCATCAGGGCGTAGGTCTTGCTGGCGCCGTCGCGGACTTCGCCGAGGCCGTAAATTCCCTGATTGGTGTCCAGCCGGATCACCGGGATCCCGCGCGGCCCGCCGCGGCTGATCATCGCCACGCGCAGGTCGGTGATCTTCAGCTCCGAGGGCCGCGAATTCGTGTTCACGTTCTGCGTGGCCGCTTCGAGATCCTCCTGGCTCCAGAACGTCGATCCCAGGGCGGCCGCGCCGGCGGCCAGGAATCCGCGCCGGCCGAGCCGGCGGACGCTTTGCTTCATGACAAGTCGCTCCTTTCGCTCAACAGGCAAGGCCGGGAACTGACCTTGACGGTCGAGTGTAGCCCATCCGGCGGCAGCTTTGCACCGGGCGCCGGCGTTGCGGCGCTCAGAAGCCGCTTTGCGAGCCGTCGATCTTGAACCCCGTCGCCACCCGACTGAGCACCGCCGCGTGGAAGGCAGCGTCGCGGAGGGTCAGCGCGGCGGTCGCGGCGCGGACCAGGGCCAGGGCCAGGATCTTCAGGCGCATCCCGAGCGCGCGCCGCCACCCGAAATAGCGGGCATAGCGGATGATCCCGGCGGCGCAATCGGCGGCTAGATCGGCGCGCGCGGCTGCCGTTTCGGCGCGGTACAGGCCCTCGCCTTCGCGCGAGAGCGCCTTGACGGCCGGCAGCAGGACGATCTTCTTGGCCGCTGTCTGCACCTGCGCCAGCAGCTGAAAGACGGACCCGAACTGGCCGTACTTTTCGTCGAAGTAGTTCATGCCGCGAAGGAACTGGGCGCGCACGAGCATCGCCCGCGGGTCCGGTCCGCTCGTGACAATCTCGTCCTGCTCGAGAGCCGGGGCCGCGAGCGGCCGGCTGCCGGGCAACACTGGCGAGGCGCACTCGCCGCGGCTCCAGGCCCGGTACAGGTCCGCCGGAGAAGGCAGATCCCGGATCCTCGAAACGGGCCGGCCGGAGGCGTCGACAAGCAGCGGACAGGCGATGACGCAGGCCGGATCGGCGGAAAGCCGGGCGGCGAGCCCGGCCACCGTGTCCGGCTGAACCTCGATGTCCGGGTCGAGAAACAGCAGAAACTCCCCTTTGGCCGTGCGGGCGCCGATGTTTCTCGCCTTGGTGAGGCCGAAGTTGCGCGGCAGGCGCAGCACGGTGATGTCAGGAAACTGTTCGTCCATCCGGCTGCTCTCGTCGCGGGAGCCGCTGTCCACCACAAGAATTTCCATCGCCTCCCGCATCGAAGAGCGCTCCAGAGCCTCGATCGAGCGCCGCAGCGCCGGGGCGCAGTTATAGGAGGCCAGAATCACGGAGACGGCGATCGGCGCTTGGGTCTCTTCGGCTTCCATGGCAATGAAAATGATACCGCAGGGTTCCAAACCGGCGTCCCGGGCGCAACGTTCACTTCGAAGCCGCCTCGGGCGGGGGGAGCGCCAGCAGCGCGGCCATGACCTCGATGCCCTCCCAGAGGTTCTGAAGGCGCAGGTTTTCGTTCGCCGCGTGCTGGTTGCCGTCGTGATTGGCCGTCGGCACGAAGACCGCCGGCGCCTCCAGCACTTCGGCCACGGTCGAAGCCGGCAGGCTGGCTTCAAGCGCAGGAAGCTTGATCACCGGCCCGCGCGCCTCCTCGACCGCGGCGATCACGCGCCGCGCCAGCTCCGAATCCATCGGCGTCCGGACGGCGTTGAAGCCGGGGCGCCTCTGAGCGTAGCAGAGCTTGGGATAGGCTCGCCTCACGCTCTCGCCCGGCTCGGTCTCCGTCACATGAAAGCCCTGCTTGCGGATGTGATCGAGGATCCGGTTGACCGTCGCCCGGTGATCCATCCCGGCGACGAGATGGACTTCGAGCGAAGCTCGGGCGAGCGCCGGAATGCGGCCGGGCGAGCTTCGGGTGAGGGCGCCGCACTCGAAACCGGCGACGTTCAGCGCGGGCAGCGTCATCGCCTCGGCCAGCGTTCTCGCCCCCCCTTCTGTCTCGGCCAGCCACAAGTCCCGCCGGAGCGTGCCGTCGAAGTTGGGAACCTGGGCCAGGGCCTGAAGCTCAGCCTTGCCCAGCGGGACGATGCCCTGGTGGAAACCTTCGATGAGCACTTTGCCCGAATCCTCCCGCATCGAAGCGATCAGGCGGGCGAGCAATACCGCCGGATTGGGCGCCCAGTTCGAGTACCGGCCGCTATCGAGCTCCCGGCGCGGGCCGTAGACGGTGAGGTCCACTCCGGCATAGCCCCGCGCGCCGAAGCCGAGCTGCTGCTGGCGGCTGGGATGAACCGCGCCATCGCAGAACAGCCACAGATCGCTTCGCAGCAGCGCCCGGTGAGCCCGGAGGATCTGCACCAGATGGGGCGAGCCGGACTCGTGCTCGCCCTGAAAGAAGACCCTCACGTTCGAGGCCAGCGGCACCTGGCGCACGCGCATGGCCTCGAGGGCGGCAGCCAGCGCGACGATCGCCGCCTTGTCGTCGGCCGCCGAGCGGGCATACAGCCTCCACTCGGGGTCCGAAGGCCAGCCCGGATTGGGCAGCGGAATCGGCTGGCCGCCGGCTTCAAGCAAGGTGCTCATCAGGACAGGGCGGTAGGGGCCGCTGGTGAACCAACGGCCGGCTTCGGCGGGCGCGCCGTCGTAATGGGCGTAGAAGGTGAGCGTCTGCCGCGCCCCCGCGCCAGCCAGCTCCCCGTAGACGACCGGCGGGGCGCCTGAGCTTTCCAACAGCCGCGTTGCCACGCCCCGGCGCTCGAACATGCGGGCGATGGCCTCAGCATTGCGGCGCAGCGCCGCCAGATCATTTGGCGGGTTGGGCAGGCGCAACAGTTCGACCAGCTCGTCGAGGATGGCCCTTTCGTGGCTTTCGCGCCACTGGCGGGCGGCGTCGGCCGGGGCGGCGGCTGAGGAGGCCAAGATGGGCCAGAGCGCCAGGATGGCCAGCCTCGAAGATCCCATGATTTGATCTTAGCAATCCAGCCCGGAGAGGCCGCGGAGGGCAATTTTTCGACACGCGTCATGCCCCTGTCGCGGCTGACTCGGACAATCTGCTGAAAACACAAGGGATGTCTTTGGCCCGGAGCTTGCTCCGGGGCGGGTGGTTATGTGGGACAGGGTCGGCTTTGAGCTCGAGCGGTACATGGACCTGCTCTCGGTGCGGCAGAAACTGGTGGCCTCCAACATCGCGAACGCGACCACGCCGGGCTACAAGACGCGCGACATCGATTTTCAGTTCGAGTTCCTCAGTCTGGCGACTTTCCGAGCGCCTACGCCAGTCTTCTGGAAGGCGGCGCCCCGGCGGTGGTGCACGTCGAGGAGCTGAAGGGGAAAAACGACGGCAACAACGTCAGTCTGGACCGCGAGGCGCGGCTGCTGGCCGAGAACGCCCTGCGCTTTTCCGCCGCCTCGCAGCTGATGCGGTCGCGCATCCGCATGGTCCGGAGTGCGATCAAGGAGGGCGCCGGCGGATGAGTCTGTTTTCCTTGCTTTCGGTGAGCGCCTCCGGAATGGCGGCGCAGCGGGCCCGGGCCGAGGTCCTGGTGGAGAACCTGGCCAATGCCGAAACGACGCGCACGCCCGAGGGCGGGCCCTACCGGCGCAAGGACGTCGTCTTTGAGAGCCGGCCGGCGCCGGCGAGCTTTCCGGCTGTGCTCGGCGCGGAGCTGGACGGCGGGCTCACCGGCGTCGGCGTGGCCGACGTCGTGGTGGACGAACGGGAACCGGAAAAGCGCTATCTGCCAGGCCATCCCGACGCCGACGCCGAAGGCTATGTGGCCTTCCCGCGCCTCAACCCGGCCGAGGAGATGGTCGATCTGTTGAGCGCGGTGAGGAGTTACGAGGCCAATGTGGCCGCGATCGGAGCGGCCAAAGACATGATTCACCGTTCGCTCGACCTGCTACGCTGAGCCGGCCGGGCGGGCAAGGAGGATGGTGAGGATGGCACGCCTGGGGA
>JBBIMZ010000018.1:0-15929 GCA_037444135.1 Solibacteraceae bacterium | reverse complement strand
CGCGTCCGGGCGTCAATCTCCTGCCCGACTTCTAGGTTCGCACGGTGAAGGCAGTGGCCGCGCTGATCGGTTTCTACCGCCGCCCGGGTGACATCGTGGTCGTTTCGATCCATTGGGGCGGCAACTGGGGCTACTCGATCCCGCGCGAGCACCGGGAGTTCGCCCGCCGCCTGATCGACGAGGCCGGCGTCCATGTCCTCCATGGCCACTCTTCGCATCATCCGAAGGGGATCGAAGTCTGGCGCGAGCAGCCCGTTCTTTACGGATGCGGAGATCTCGTCAACGACTACGAAGGCATCGGCGGCTACGAAGAGTTTCGCAGCCAACTGGCGTTGATGTACTGGCTGGAGCTGGAGGCAGACTCCGGACGCCTGGCGCGCCTGGAGATGACGCCGCTCAGAATCCGCCGCTTCCGCCTCGAACGCGCCGGCCGCGGCGACGCCGCCTGGTTCGCCGCCATGTTCAACCGCGAAGGCAAGCCGCTCGGCACGAAGGTGGAGATGAAAGCCGACCTGACGCTGGCGCTCCGCTGGCGGCGCCGGCCTTAGCGGCGCACGAACTTCTGGACGCGCCAGTTCTTGATTTCGACGACGTAGACGGCGCCTTCGGCGTCCACGGCGATATGGTGGGCGAAGTCGAACGTGCCCGGCGTCTTGCCGAAGGCGCCAAACTTGCCCAGAATCTCGCCGTCCGCCGTGACTTTGACCACGCGGTTGTTGAGCCCGTCGCAGAGATAGAGCGCGTCCTCGGCGGCGGCGTACGCGAGACCCCAGGGCTGGCCCACGTGCGTCCACTTGGCGAGGAACTTGCCGCCGCCGTCGAAGATCTGAACGCGGCTGTTGGTGCGGTCGGCGACGAACACGCGCCCCCGTTTGTCGAGCGCGACGTCATGGACGAGGTTGAATTCGCCGTCGGCGTCGCCCTTGCTGCCCCAGTGACCGAGATAGACGCCGTCGCGGCTGTAGCGAACGACGCGGGAATTGCCGTAGCCGTCGGAGACGTAGAAGTCGCCCGAGGGCGTGAAGGCGATGCCGGTGGGCTGGCTGAAGGCGTACGGGCTGGCATTGTAGCCGGCCGTGCGGCCCGGATTGGCGAACACCATCAGCAGGCGCCCCTGGCGGTTGAACTTCATCACCGAGTGGCCGCCCTGATCCACCAGCCAGACATTGCCCTCCGGATCGATGCCGATGCCGTGCGGGCGGACGACGGGCACCTCGGTCCATGCCTGGAGGAACCGACCGTCCTTGTCGAACTGGATCACCGGATGGGGCCCGCGGTTGAACACCCACACCGAGCCGTCGCGGTCGACGTCGACGCCGGCGCATTCGCCGAAATTCCAACCCGGCGGAAGCTTCGCCCAGTCAGGAACCAGCCGGTAGGGAAGCGTGGGCGCCTCATCGAGATCGGCGCCCATCGCGCCGGAAATCAGCAATACCGTGAAAGCCAGCTTGCGCATGCCCGCCAGTCTAACACCAGGCCCTTCCGGTGTACGATTGCACCATGAAGCATCAGTCGATCTTCGTGTGGCTGCTGGCGGCGAGCGCAACGGCGGCGGATCCGATGCGCTGCGCGCTCACCGCCTATCAGGAGAAGCCGGGGCTCAAGGCCGAAGCGGGCGAAGACAGTTTGCGGGTGAGCTGGCAAGGCGAGAGCGGCGAACTCCGCGCGGTATTCGCCGTCGAATCCGGCCGGCCGCTGATCCGCGAGCTGGCGGCGCAGAAGCGGGACGGATCCTGGGTGGTTCTGGGACGGGATCTGGCGCCTGAGTTCCGGGTGGTCACCGGCAAGCGCCGGATCTCCGAGCAGCAGCTCAGCCCGCTGCGGAGTTTGGGCGTCGAGATCACGCCCGCGCTGATCGAGCGCGAGAAGTGGAACGCCTTCTGGGACGCTCCCCTCAGCGTGCCCGGCGCCAAAGGCGTCAACCCGGGACTGCCGCGCCTTCCTGAGGAGATCCGCCGCGCGGCGGCGGCGTTTCACGCGAAGGGTTGCGAAGTAGCCACGAACGGCAGCCGGCTGGAAGTGACGTTTCCGGGGCTTGAACTGGGCATCTTCTCCGGGCGGCTGGTATTCACCGTGTATCGAGGCGCCAACCTGCTGCGCCAGGAAGCCGTCGCCGCCACGCAAGAGCCTTCGGTCGCCTACAAGTATGATGCCGGCCTGGCAGGCTTCAAGACCTCGGCTACGCCGCGGATTGTTTGGCGCGACGTGGCGCGCCAGTGGCAGAAGTATGAGTTCGGCGGTGCAGCGAACGAAGGGCCGGTCCCGTTGCGTGCGCGCAACCGCGTGGCGATCCTCGAGGCGGCCGGCGGCGGCGCGCTCGCCGTGTTCCCGCCGCCTCACAAGTTCTTCTTCGCCCGCGAGATCGAGCTGAACCTCGGCTACGTCTACTACCGCAAAGACGGGCCGGATTCCTTCGCCGCGGGCGTGCGGCACGCCGAGCGCGAAGAGATGTTCCAACCCTACGGCTTCTCCGACCGGCTGTGGGAGGCGCGCGTGCGGCAGGCGCGGCACTTTGCTCAAGGGAATTTCGCGCTCTACAACGCGCCTCCCGGCACGTGGCAGCGCATGGCCGTTTACTTTTATCTGAGCCCAGAGCCGGCCCCGGCCGCTCTCGAAGCGGTGCTGCGGTACACGCATGGGGACCGCTACAAACCGCTCGCCGGCTATCAGGTGGCGGTGAGCCACTTCCACACGCACTTTGCCGAGCAGCTGGCCGACGCCGGGAGCCTGGACATTCAGGCGCCCTGGATTCCAGTCTTTCGCGGCTTGGGAATCAACATCGCGATGATGTCGGACTTTCACGGCGACGGACACCCGAAAGATCCCGGCCCGCTGCGGCTCGAGGAGCTGCGGACGTATTTTGAAGCTTGCCGGCGCCATTCCGACAAAGAGTTTCTCATTTTGCCGGGCGAGGAGCCGGACGCTTATTTGGGCGGTCATTACACGATGTTGTTCCCGCGCCCGGTCTACTGGACCCACGTGCGGGGCAAAGATCAGCCGCTCGTAGAGCGCCATCCGGAGTTCGGCGCCGTCTATCACGTTGGGTCGGCGGCCGACGAGTTCGAGATGCTGGAGCGGGAAGGAGGCCTGGTCTGGCAAGCCCATCCGCGGACCAAGGGCTCAACCGGATATCCCGATGCGATCCGGAACGAGGCCCACTTTTTGAGCGACCGCTATCTAGGAGGGGCTTTCCAGTCCCTGCCCGTGGACCTGTCCGAGGCCCGGCTGTGCGAGAAACGCTGCTTCGGGGTGCTCGACGACATGAACAACTGGGCCGGGCCGAAGTATCTGGTCTCGGAAGGCGATACTTACACCAAGCATCCGAGCGACGACACCTACGGTTCGTTCGTGGTCAACTATATCCGGCTGGCGCGCCTGCCCTCGTTCAATGAAGGCTGGCGCCCGATTACCGAGGCGCTGCGCGCGGGAGACTTCTTCGTGACGACGGGAGAGATCCTGCTCCACCGGTTCGCAATCGAGGGCGCCGGTTCGAGCCGCACCGCCGTGGCCGAGATGGAGTGGACCTTTCCGCTCGAATTCGTCGAACTGGTCTGGGGAGACGGCGCTCAGACCGGCCGCCGAGTAGTTCCGGCGGCCGATCTGCCTGCGTTCGGCGAGCACACCTTCAGGGTTCCGTTCGAAGCGACCGGGAAGAAATGGGTTCGCTTCGCCGCCTGGGATTCGGCGGGCAACGGCGCCTTCTCCCAGCCGGTGCACCTGAACGCGCGGTGAAGCTCCCAGCGTTTACGGGACCCGGCCCGCCAGGTACGTGCTGAACCAGGTCACTTGGCTGCGGCCTCCGCCTTGCCGCAGAACGCGGAAGGCGACGGCGTCGCCGGACTTGAGCGTGGCCTGGATCTGCTTGACGTCGTCGACGGAAGCGACCGGTTTGCGGTTGATCGATACGATCACGTCTTTTTCGCGCAGGCCGATGTCTTCGGCGAACGAGCGCGGCTCGACACGGGTGACCAAAACCCCCTGCTGGTCCTCGAGCGACATCTCGCTGCGTTCTCGCGGCGACAGGTTCCGCACGTAGATGCCGAACATGGCCTCGGTCGAGGCGCCGGTGTCCGGCTCTTTCTGCTCGCGATATACCGAAAAGCGCGGGTCGTCGGCGAAGACCTGGACGCGGTCGGCGATCTTGACCGGAATCTCCATGCGCTTGCCGCCCCGGTCGATCGAAACCTTGACCTCGGTGCCGATCGGTGTGTCCGCGACGCGGGCGACCAGATCGTCGCCGTCTTTGACCGGCTTGCCGTCGAGTGCCAGGATGATGTCCTCCGGCTGGATGCCGGCCTTCTCCGCCGGCCCGCCCGGCTGCACCTGACTAACGACGACGCCGTGGTCGACGCCCAGGGCCTTGAGCAGCACCGGCGTCTGATCGCGCGAAAAGCTGATGCCGATCGAACCTCGAGTCGCGCGGCCGTTGCGGATGATCATGTTGTAAACTTTGACCGCCGTGTTGATGGGCAGCGCGAAGCCGATGCCTTGATAACCTCCGGTGCGCGTGGCGATCATCGTGTTGACGCCGATGGCCTCACCGCGAATGTTCAGCAAAGGGCCGCCGCTGTTGCCCGGATTGATGGCGGCATCGGTCTGAATGAAGCGCTGGAACTGCTGCGCGCCCAGATCCCTGCCTTTGGCGGAAACGATGCCCGCGGTGACCGAAGCCTCCAGGCCGAAGGGGGCTCCGATCGCGATCGCCCAGTCACCCACCTGCACGGCATCGGAGTTGCCGATTTCCACCGTGCTCAAGGGCCTGCCGGCGTCGATTTTGATCACGGCCAAGTCCGTCTCCACATCGAAGCCGATCAGTCTGGCCTTGTGTTCCGTCTGATCGTCGACAAGCTTGACGCGGATGCGGTCGGCGCCTTCGATCACATGGTGATTGGTAATGATGTAGCCCTTCGGATCGACGATAAAGCCCGAGCCGGTCGCCTGCCGGGGCCGAGGCGGGCTCTCCGGCGGCCCGCCGAAGAAGCGCCGGAACAGGTCGAACTCGTCGCCTTCCTCTTGCTCGCCGCCGCGCTTGCGCGTGCTTTGTTGGGGCCGCGGATCGAAATCCGTTTCGATGTAGACCACCGCGGGTTCGATCCGCTTGGCCAGACGGCTGAACTCGTTCGAGAGCTCCACCGGATCGGGGATTCTCAGCGGGGTGGCATCGCTAACCACCTGACCCCGATCCGCCTTGACTCCGGTGTTGACGACGGTCCCGATGAGGATGCCGATCGCCAGGGTGATGCCCAGCAGGCCGAAGGACAACAACTTCTGCCTGCGCAACTGATTCCAAATACTCATGGTAGAGGAGCCTCTCTGCCCGTGCTGCGCGGTCTCCTATTATTATACGGGATGGGCGGGCGCCTAAATGGCTCGGCTCAGCAGGCGCCGTCCCCCGGCGAGCGGCTTCAGCTCGACGATCAGGATGCCAGCCAGGATGAGCCCGGCGCCGGCCCAGCCGCGCGCCGTGAGCGTCTCGCCGAGCACGGCGAACGAAGTGCCGGCCGCGAACACCGGCTCGGCGGCGAAGATGACGGCCGTGCGCGTGTAGCTAGTGCGGCGCTGCGCCCAGGCCTGGATCGTCAAGGCAGCCGCCGTCGCCACCAGCCCCGTCACGCCGAGAGCGGCGATGAGCGTGTCGCTCCAGCGGAGGAACTCGTCCTCCGCCCACCAGAAGGTCGCCGAGGCCAGCGCGGCCACGGTAAAGATCTGGATGAGGCTCAGGCGCTCGAAGCCGTCCCGAGGCGAAAAATGGCCCACGGCGAGCAGGTGCAGCGCGAAGAAGAACGCCGCGCCCAGCGTGAGCAGATCCCCGGGATTGAACTCCAGCCCCTCGGCCGGGAGCGTCATCAGCGCCATGCCGGCCGTAGCCACGGCCAGGCCGGCCAGCTCGGCCGCCTTCGGTGCGATTCGCCACAGCAGGGCGCTCAGCAAGGGAACGAGCGGGATCGCCAGACCGGTCAGAAACGCCGATTTCGACGGGGTTGTGAACCGCAGGCCCACGGTCTGAAAGACGTAGCCGGCGAACAGGGACAAACCGGTTGCGATTCCTCCCCACAGGCGCTGCGGCCGGGCCCAGACGATCGCCGCCAGATGCCGCCGGTAGATGCTTCCCAGCACGGCGGCCGCCAGGAGGAAGCGCAAGGCGAGAAACAGCAGCACCGAGATATGCTCGAGCGCCGCCTTGACCAGCACGAAGGTCGAGCCCCAGACGAACGCGATGGCTACGAGCGCCAGCTCCGCCTTCCAGCGAGCGCCAGCCACACCGCTCAACTTCCACCCGCCGCCGGAGTCGGTCCGGGAGCCGCCATCAGCAGCGCCAGGGCCAGCAGAATGCGTTTCAGCCCGATCTCGCGGCCTCGAGGATGATACCACTCGGCGGGCGTGTGCGCTCCTCCGCCGTCGCCGCCGGCGCCGATCGAAACCGCCGGCACGCCGAGCGAGAGCGGAATGTTGGCATCCGTCGACGCCGAATCGGTGTAAGAGCGGATGCCCAGGTAGGCGTCGACGGCGCGCAGGTGCCGCAGCAGGGGCGCGTCGTCGGCCAGGCGCCCGCCGGGCCGCCAGCCGATCTCGCGGATCTTGGCGGTGAGGCGCCCGCCGGTCGAGCGCGAATTCTCTTCCTCGAGGGCGCGCTCGACCGAGACGCTCAACAGCGCCACCATCTCCTCGACGCGCGCAGGGGCTTCGGACCGGAAGTCCACCTTCGCTCGCGCCACGCTTGGGATCGAGTTGACGCTAGCGCCCCCGTCGATCACGCCGAAGTTGAACGCCGCTTTCTCGCCGCCGGAAGCCCCGTTGCGGCGGCTGTCCGCAAAGAAAGTGATCGCGCGGCTGAGGGCGTGGACCGGATTGGCGGCGCCATAGTCGCTCCAGCTGTGGCCTCCCGGGCCGGCGATGATCACCTCGAAGCGCCGGCTGGCCACGGCGCGGCAGGTGATCCGGTCGGTGGAGGGGCCATCGGCCACCAGGAAGGCGGCGATTCTCGAGCCGAGGCCCGAGGGACGGCACAGATACCGCATGCCGCTCAAGTTGCCTTCGCCCTCCTCGCCCACGTTAGCGATCAGCAGCGGCTGGCGGCGGCAGCCGGTCGGCGGGGCTTCCGCCAGCGCGCCGGCGACGGCAAGCAGCGCCGCCAGTCCGGCGCCGTTGTCGGCCACGCCCGGACCGCGGAAGGTCCCGTCGCCGGCGACGGTGATCTCCTCGGGCATCCGCGGCGCCAGCACCGTGTCCAGATGAGCCGTCAAAGCGACGTACTGCCGTTCGCGGAACGACGACAGCGTCGCGATGACATTGCCTGCCTTGTCGGTTTCCGCGCGCCAGCCCAGCTCCGCAAAGCACGTCAGCATCCACTCGGCGCGCTCCTGCTCCTGGAATGTGGGCGCGGGGATCCGGCACAGCTCCAGGTGCTTCTGGTCGATCCAGCGCCGCTGCGCGGCGACCCATTCGAGCGCCTTGCGCCAGCAGCCGGATTCGGCCAGCTCCCGGACGCGGGCGACGTCAGCCGCCTCGACCAGTTCCTTGCCGCCGGCCCCAGCCATCGAATGCCAGTGTAGCAACCCGGCGCCGCGGGGCTGCTCAAGCCGGATACCGGCCGGTGATGTAGGCGTGAAGATGATTGATCGTCGCGGCCTGCTCGTTCACCAGGAACTTGACCAGGTCGCCGATCGAGACGACGCCGATCACCCGGCCGTGCTCGACGATGGGCAAGTGGCGGATGCGCCGCTCGGTCATCAGCGACATCGCCTCGTCGACGCGGCAGTCCGGCGTCACGAAGATCACCGGGCTGCTCATGATCTCTTTGATGGGGGTCTCGCGCGAGGATTTCCCCTTCAAAATCACCTTCCGCGCGTAGTCGCGCTCGCTGATGATCCCCACCAGCTTGCCCGCCTCCAGCACGAGCACCGCCCCGATGCTCTTGGTCGCCATCAACTCGATCGCCTGATAGACGGAGGCGTCCGGAGGCAGCCAGTAGACGTCGCTCGATTTCGCACCCAGGACGAAGCGAATCGGAGTCTCGTATCGCATTGTATTCCGCAATGTAGCACACCTTGCCGCAAAAGTTGGCGCAAAAAATACCCGTTCGCTATGCTGGTTCAGGGCGGCCGCGACCCGCTCCGCCCGCCGGAATGCGCATACCCGGAAGCTTCTTCCTGCAAAACCTGATCGAGCGCCGCGCCCTGCTCTATCAGCTGGTGCGCCGCGACTTCCAGCAGCGCTACATCGGTTCGGCCGCCGGCTGGCTTTGGGGCCTCATCCATCCGCTGGTGCTGCTGGCGAGCTGGATCTTCGTGTTCCAGATTTGCATCCAGGTGAAGCTGCCGCGAGGCGAAGTCACCGAGAATTACGCCCTGTTCCTGCTGTGCGGCTTCCTGCCGTGGCTGCTGTTTCAGGAAACCGTGCAGCGCTCGGCCGCCTCGCTGGTCGAGCATGCCAACCTGATCACCAAGACGGTCTTTCCGGCGGAGATGATCCCGGTGGCGATCTTCCTTTCGTCGCTGATCGGCCACCTGATGGCCGTGGGCCTGGTGGCGGCTGCGGCGGGCCTCGTGCTCGGGCGCCTCAGCCCGGTGCTGCTGCTGCTGCCGGCCCACACGTTCCTACTGGGCCTGCTGGCGATCGGGACCGGCTGGTTCGTTTCCAGCCTCCACGTCTATTTGCGAGACACGGCCCAGGCGGTGCTGGTCGTGCTGACGCTGTGGTTCTGGTTGACGCCGGTCTTCGTTTCCGAGCAGATGTACCCGGCGCGTTTGCGGTTCCTGCTGGCCTGGAACCCGATGGCGTATCTGGTCCGCGGTTACCGCGACCGGCTGCTTTCGGCGAGGTGGCCTTCCCTGGAGGAACTGGCCGTGCCGGCCGCCCTCGGCCTGGCCGTCTTCATCGCGGGCGGGCTCGTGTTCCGCCACCTCAAGCGAGGCTTCGCCGACGTACTCTAACTTGATAGGAAGGAAGGAGGATTATGGCTCGATCCAGCCGCCGCCGATTTCTCGGCTCGCTCCTGGGTGCCGGAAGCGCCACCGTGCCGGCTCAGCGGCAAAGCCAGGCGCGACGGCCTAACATTCTGCTGATCCTGGCCGACGACCTGGCCGCCTGGATGTGCGGCTGCTACGGCAACAAGGAGATCCGGACGCCGAACATCGACCTGCTGGCCCGGCTCGGCACGCGCTTTCTGAACAGCTTCGTGGTCACGCCCGTCTGCTCTCCCAGCCGCGCCACGCTGTTCACCGGGCGCACCCCGATGCAGCACGGCATCCACGACTTTCTCACGCCGAAACCGATCGACCAGCCGCCCCAAGGGCAGGCGGCGCCGCCGGCCTCCTTCGCCGGCGAGATCATGATTTCCGACATCCTGGCCAAGGAAGGCTACCGCTGCGGCTATGTGGGCAAGTGGCACATGGGCAGCGACGCGGCGCCGGGTCACGGCTATGAATTCACCTACACGATGCTCGGCGGCTCCAGCCCCTACCAGAACCCGACGATGAGCCGCAACGGCAAGATCACAGAGGAGAGCGGTTACCTGACCGACCTGATGAGCCGGGCGGCCCTGGAGTTCCTCGACCAGCAGAAGCCCGGCGAGCCTTTCTTCCTCACGGTCAGCTACTTGAATCCGCACACCCCTTATGAGGGCCACCCGCAGAAGTATTACGACATGTACGCGGCGGTGCGCTTCGAGACGATCGGCTGGGAACCGGCGGCGCCCAATGCCCTCCGGGAAAAGGAGATGCTGGCCGACATCGTCGGCAACCTGCGCAAGTGCGCCGCCAGCGTCACGGCGCTCGACGATCAGATTCCGCTGCTGCTCGCCAAGCTCCGCGAACGCAAGCTGTGGAGCGACACGCTGATCGTGTTCACCGGCGACAACGGCTACCTGCTCGGGCGGCACGGCCTGTGGAGCAAAGGGCTCGCCTCGGATCCGATCAACATGTACGAGGAAGTGATTCAGGTGCCGCTGATCCTGTCCTGGCCCGGCGAGATTCCGGTCGAGGCCACGCGGCCGGAACTGGTGAGCTTGTACGACATCCTGCCGACACTGTGCGAAGCCGCGCGCGCTCCGCTGCCTTCCGGCCGTAACCTGTGCGGCCGCAGCTTCCTGGCGCTGGCGCAGGGCCGTCCGTTGCCGCAAGGGCAAAGCTGGCCCCCCACCGTCTTCGGCTATTTTCGCAACACCCAGATGGCGCGCGACAACCGCTTCAAGCTGGTGATCCGCAACGACGGCGAGGGCCCGAACGAGTTCTACAGCCTGCGGCGCGATCCGCGGGAGAAGCGCAACGAATACGAAAACATGGAGTTCGTCACCGTGCGCGACCGCTTGCGGCGGCAGCTCGACGCCTGGCGCGAGCGGTACTCTTCATGAGCCCGTCTGGAAGGCCTCGCAGAAGAGCCGGCAGTTTTCCCGCACCTGCTCCCGGTACTTGGGAAACATGCCGATGACGACGCAGTCGGCGGGCTTGGCGTAGCCGGCCACGAGCCGCAGCGCCGCCCGCATTTGGTCTGCCGAGCCGCAATGGCGGCCGGCGGCGTAAACCTTGAAAATCAGACACTGCTTCTTGGTGCGGCGTACACGCTCGAGCATCTTCTCGCGGTCGGCGTCGTCGAAGACATCGCCCAGCGCCGGATCGTGCGGGCGGGACAGGTTATAGAGAGAAGTCATGTAGAAGTCCAGGTCCCACCCCTTCGACTCGGCGTAATCGACGACTTCCGGGATGTGGGTGCCCAGTCCGACCTGCACGCCGGTATCGCGAATGATTTTCAGCATCTCGCGCGCCTGCTCGATTTTGCCGGCCGCCCAAAACCGGTCGGTCTGCGAGCCGTGATGATAAATGCCGGCGGCGCCTTCGGAGGCCAGTTGCCGGATGTGGGCGGGGATGTCGGCGAGTTCAGAAGCCGTCTGAGCGATCCACAGCAGGCGCCCTCCCTCGAGCCGGTGTTCATTGAGTAGCCGGAGGATGTGGCGGTCGCCGCGGCTCTGCCAAGTGTTAATTCCGGCCTGTTCGCACTCCCGCAGCAGCTTCAGCACGTTGGCTGCGGTGAAGTAATCGCGCATCTCGCAGCTCAGCTCGGCCGAGACATGGGAGTTGCCGCTGATCGGGTTGCCGCCGACGATGAGACGCGAGATCCCGTGCGGGCCGAAGGGCACAAGGGGCAACTTCGCCTCCGTGGAAGCCGTCATGTGTCTCCCGCCGATCAACGCCGCCATAGCCGCGCGCCTCGTCAAACGCATTCCTTTTCCCAGAGTACGCCAACCGGGTCCGGGTTTGGCCTTGACGCGGGCCGGCTCACCCGGTGGCGACATGCGGGCGAATTCCTTGCTTGTCGGCTACGAGGTCCGGCGGACAGGAGGGACGGCGCTCCCCCGGGGGCAATCCGGCACCAATTCGGGCAGAGAAAGCCCGGGAGGGTGAAACGGGTAAAAAGAAAAATCAGAAGCTTGACAAGCACCCCTAGTGGGGGTATAAGAATTGTGGGGATTAGTTCTAGCCCATCAGGGGATTGAAAAAGGAGACGAAAGATATGCGAGTGGCAGCCTCGCTTTCGGCGTTCCTGCTGTTTCTCGGCTCGCTTCGGCCCGCCGAGGCGCAAGTTCTCTACGGTTCGATTGTCGGCAGTGTCGTCGACCAGAGCGATGCGGCTGTGCCGAACGCGACCGTCACCATCACCAACAAGGAAACCGGCCTCACGCGCGAAGTCAGGACAGACGTAGGCGGCCGGTATTCGCTCGTTAACGTGCTGCCGGGCACTTATGACCTCCGGGTCACGGCGTCCGGCTTTCGCACGCTCACCCGTGAGAATGTCGTCGTGGCGATCAATACGGTCACGCGCGCCGACGTGCGGCTAGAGGTCGGCGCGATCACCGAGCAGATCACCGTCACCGCGGCGGCGGCGGTGCTACAAACCGACAAGTCAGACGTTCGCGCCGAAATCACCAGCCGCGAGATCACCAACCTGCCGCTGGCCAACTACCGGAACTTTCAAAGCCTAGTAAACCTGGTCCCCGGCGCCTCTCCGGCGAACTTCCAGAATGCCGTCGTCGACACGCCGGCGCGGGCGCTGACGACCAACATCAATGGGACGGCTCGGAATAACAACAACGCCCGGGTGGACGGCGCCACGAACGTTTTCGTCTGGCTGCCGCATCACATGGTCTACGTCCCGCCGGTCGAATCGATCGATACGGTCAACATCAGCACCGGTTCGTTCGACGCCGAGCAGGGTATGGCCGGAGGCGCGGCAGTGACGGTCGCCACCAAGAGCGGCACCAACGAGTTTCACGGCACGCTCTTTGAGTACCACGACAACCAGCGGTTGCGGGCGCGGAATTTTTTCCTGCCTCCGGACCGCGGCAAAGCCAAGTCCATCTTCAACATTTTCGGCGGCACGCTTGGCGGCCCCGTGGTGAAAGACAAGCTGTTCTTCTTCACCAGCGTCGAGGCTACGCTGGAGCGCTCCGGCATTTCCCCGTCGCCCTATTCGGTGCCGACGCAGGCGATTCGCAACGGCGATTTCAGCGGCCTGGCGGCCACGATCTACGACCCGCTGACCGGGGCCGCCGACGGCAGCAACCGCTTGCCATTCGCCAACAACCGGATTCCGGCGGACCGCATCAGCCCGATCAGCCGGCGCATTCAGGAGAAGGCTCCCCTGCCCAACCTGCCCGGGACGTCGCAAGGCACGCTGAGCAACTACTTCAACTCGGGCACGGAAAAGCTCGACCGGAAAAACTACGACACCAAGATCAACTGGAATCCGCGGGCGGCGCTGGCGATCTGGGGCAAGTATAGCCGCATGGACGCGCCGGTGAACTCGCAGTTCGCTCTCGGCGAAGTCGGCGGCCCCGGGTTGAGCCGCGCCGGTGTGGGCACGGGTGACACTAACGTGAACATCTTGACGTTCGGTCACACCTGGACGCTGTCACCCACCTTCGTTTTGGACAGCACCTTCGCGTTCACCAAGTTCGATCAGACCGTCGTCGGCCCGGACCACGGCAAGAACATCGGGTCGGAGGTCTGGGGCATTCCCAACACGAACGATCCGGTGGTCACCGGCTTTGCCGGCGGCGCCGAGCAGGTTAAAAAGGCCTGCCCGCCGGCCGCCAACGGGGCTTGTTACAGCGGCATGCCGACGATCGTTCACGGCTTTACGAGCTGGGGCAACATCTACGGCTGGCAGCCGCTGTTCCGAAGGGAAAGGGCCTATACGTACACGACCAACACGACGCACATCCGCGGCGCGCACGAACTTCGCTGGGGCTTTGACCTGGTGCGCTATCACCTGGACCACTGGCAGCCGGAAATCAGCAACGGCCCTCGCGGGTATATCTCCTTCGGCGGCGACATCACCGGCACGCGCGGCTATACGGCCAATTATCTGAACCAGTACGCCGCTTTCCTGCTCGGCCTCCCGAGCGAGATGCAGAAGGCGGTCCAGTTCTTCGAGATGACCAACCGCGAATGGCAGTTCGGCTGGTACGTGCGCGACCGCTGGCAAGCCACGCGGAATCTGACGTTCAACCTCGGACTGCGCTATGAGTACTATCCGCTCATCACGCGCCGCGACCGAGGCATCGAGCGCTGGGATCCCGCCACCAACCTGGTCTATCTCGGCCGGCTCGGCGGCAACCCGGACAACGTCGGCATCACGGTGAGCAAGAAGCTGTTCGCTCCGCGCGTGGGCTTCGCCTGGCGTGTCTCGGAGAACACCGTGATCCGCAGCGGCTACGGCATCACGTACGACCCGCTGCCGTTTTCGCGTCCGTTGCGCGGCCTCTATCCGGCCACCATCGGGGCGACGTTTCCGGCCACCAACCCCTACACTCCGGTCACCACGCTGGACAAGGGCATCCCGCCGATCCCGCTGCCGGACGTCAGCAAGGGCGTCATCCAACTGCCACCCAGCGTCGACATGGGGCCCCGCAGTCCCTGGGGCGGCCTGCTCCATCGCGGCTACATTCAGTCCTGGAACTTCACCGTCGAACGGCGGCTGGTCTATGACATCGTGACGTCGGTCGCCTACGTCGGCACGCAGACCGTCCATCAATTGGCCGACCTCGATATCAACGCCGCGCCGCCGGGTGGGGGACCCGCCGGACGTCCATTGGCCGCCACCCAGGGGCGCCGGATTGCCGCCAACATGTGGGACGGGTGGATCAGCGGCAACTATCATGGTTTGCAGGTCGCCATCAACCGCCAGTTCAGCCGCGGGCTGTTCTTGAAGGGCGCTTACACCTGGTCGAAAGCGATCAACTGGACCGACGACGACGGCTGGGCTGGCATGCCGCTGACCAACTGGGGGCCGGCTCTCCGGCGCAACCGCGCCGTGACCGGCTACGACCGCACGCACATGTTCACCATGGGTTTCGTCTACGAGTTGCCGTTCGGTCCCGGCAAGACGTGGTCGCAGTCCGGCCCGGCTTCGTGGCTGCTCCGCGGCTGGCAGACCAACGGGACGTTCGCGGCCTACACGGGTACGCCGTTCACCGTGGTCGCCTCGGGCGCCGAGTTGAACATGCCCGGCACGACCCAGACCGCCGACCAGGTCAAGCCCGGCAAAGTGCAGCTCATCGGAGAGATCGGCCCGAACAAGACCTGGTTCGATCCGCTGGCGTTTCGCCAGCCCACCGGCGTGCGCTTCGGCACCACAGGACGCAACACGCTTCGCGGCCCCGGGATGTGGAATCTGGACCTGAGCCTGTTCCGGACCTTCGCGCTCGGCGAGCGGCTGAAGCTCGAATTCAAAGCCGAGGCCTTCAACGCCACCAATACGCCGAAGTTCGCCAACCCCGGGGCGAACGTCGCCGCGATGTCGCTCAATCCCGACGGCACCATTCGCGCCTTGAACAACTTCTCCTCGATCACGAGCACGCTCACGGGGCTGGCGACGCCGTCCGAACGCCAGTTCCGCTTCGGCTTGCGGCTCAGCTTCTGAGCGGGGGCCAGACCGGCGCAGCTCAGGCGTGCAGTACGAGTTCGCGGCGGCAGGCGCGGAGGTCGATTTCAAACTCGATGGTGAGGATGGGCGGGCGGGCGTAGAACCAGGCGAGGCCGTGGGGAGCGCCCGCCGGCCGCTCGACGAGGAGCCGGGCGAGGAACGGATGGATGTCGTGCACCGTGTAGACGTCGATGGCGGTCACCTCGCTCCAGCGGGCGCCGAGTTCGCCGAGCCGGGCCTCCATCAAGTCGACGACAAAGCGCGCCTTAGCTTCGATGGCCTCCGGGGAGGTCTCGCCGCGGCGGACGACGTCCTCAGGCCGGAGCGAGCCTTCGGGCAGCTCGCCGGCGCCCGCCAGCACGAAGCTCAGCGGCCAGCGCTTGCCCGCAGACTTGCGGGGCGTGGTGTAGGAAAAGCCGTAAAGCGCGGGCTCGGTGGGCGGAGCGATCTCAGGCGCCACGTTGGTGCGGGCGACCGGATTGATGCCGTCCTGGAAGAGATCCCAGCTTTTGAGGATCTCGATGTAGCCGGCGTTGAACCGCGCGAATCCTTCGAAGGTGAACGGCTTGGGTGAGCGCAGCTCGATGCCGCAGAGCGCCTGGAGCGGCCGGCCGAGGCTGGTCAGGTGGCTCCGGACGGCTTCGAAGCCGGCCTTCAGGGGAAGCGCGGGATGCAGCCGCGCATGTTCGATCTCGAAGCCTGGGGAAGCGACGGCGCCGCCCGAGTAAGGCGCCAGGCCGCGCAGGAAGGAATAACCGCCGCGAGGGTTTTCGATCAGCACCAGGCTATCATAGCCGGTTCAGCGACCGATGCGTTCGGTCATCCTGTCGAGGGCGTCGCGATCGATTTCGTAGCCCAGGCCGGGCTTGGCCGGGGCGTAAACGTAGCCGTCCGGCGCGATGCGGATGCGGTCTTTCATATAGGGGCGGTCGTAGGCGCCCTGCGGGAAGGTCATCTCGAAGAACACGTTGTTCGGCATCGCCAGCTCGCAATGGAAGTGGACGGCG
>JBBIMZ010000017.1:10744-16021 GCA_037444135.1 Solibacteraceae bacterium | reverse complement strand
GTACGGCGAATCTTTCTACCACGGCTTTCAGATCAAGGTGGACAAGCGCTACGGGCGCGGAATCGCCATCGGCAGCGCCTACACCTTGAGCAAGTCGCACGGCGACGGTGAAAACGGCGGGCAGGAGGGCGCCAGCTTCCAGAATCCGCTGGACCGCCGCGGTTCGCGCGGCCGCTACCGCTTCGACCAGCGGCATAACTGGGTGACGCACTTCGTCTGGGAGCTGCCGGGACAGAACCTCCAGGGGCCGCTCAAGCACATCATCGGCGGCTGGCAGGCCAACGGGATCCTGTCGATCCGGAGCGGCTTTCCGTTCACCGTGGGGCAAGGCGGCGATTTGAACACCGGCGGGCCCGTGCGGCCGGATCTGGTGGGAAATCCTCACCTGGACAACCCGACGCGCGCCCTGTGGTTCAACCCGCAGGCGTTTCAGCGCGTCACCTGCAACATTCCAAGCCGGCCGGACCTGTGCCACTTCGGCAGCGCCGGCTACAACATTCTGGACGAGCCGGGCCAGCGGAACCTCGACTTCGGCCTGTTCAAGAACTTCAACCTCACCGAGCGGGCCAGGCTCCAGTTCCGCTCCGAGTTCGTCAACGCCTTCAACACGCCGTATTTTTCGACGCCGAACGGCATCAGCTTCACCACGAACGACTCGATCGTGCCGAACGGCTCGCGCATGGGAGAGATTCGCGGCCTGCGCACGCCGATGCGGATCATCCAGTTCGGGCTGAAGGTTTTCTTCTAGCCTGTCGGCGAGCGCCGGAGTCCTTGGCGGGCGCCGGCGCTCGCCTCTCTTGTGCCTTCCCTCCGCGAACTCTTCGACTTGAGCGGGCGCGTGTGCCTGATCACCGGAGGCTCTCGCGGGCTCGGCCTGGAGATCGCCGAAGGGATGGCCGAGGCCGGCGCCCGCCTGATGCTGGTGGCCCGTCGCGCCGAGTGGCTCGATGCGGCCGTGCAAGAGCTGCGCGCCCGCGGCTTTGGCTGCGAGGGGTTTCTCGGAGACGTCACCGAGCCCGCCCAGGTTCACAGGGCGCTCGAGCGGACTCTGAGCTGTTACGGCCGCGTGGATATCCTCGTCAACAACGCCGGCGTCAGTTGGGCGGCGCCCGCCGAAGAGATGCCGCTCGAGAAATGGAAAGCCGTGCTCGAGGTCAACCTGACGGGCGCTTTCCTGTTCTGCCAGGCGGCGGGCCGGGAGATGATCCGGCAGCGTTATGGCCGGATCCTGAATGTCGCCTCGATTGCCGGCCTGCGGGCCATGATGCCGCCGGGCCTGCACTACGCCGGATATGCAGCCTCCAAAGGCGGCCTGATCGCGCTGACACGGGAACTGGCGGCCAAGTGGGCTCAGTTCAACATCCGAGTGAACGCCCTGGCCCCGGGATTTTTTCCCACGCGGTTGACCGAGAAGATCCTGCCCCGGCTGGAGCCCTTTTTCCGAACGAGCGTTCCCCTGGGCCGCCCGGGACAGCCCGGAGAGATCAAAGGAGCAGCGGTCTTCCTGGTCTCGGCGGCTTCGGACTACATCACCGGCCAGACGATCCTGATCGACGGCGGGAGTTCGATCGTCTCCGGTTGCCGGCTAAGCGCTCACGGGTGGGATACGGCCACCGGCGCTTCGCGGCTGGTGATGATCTTATCGATCATCCCGTACTCGAGCGCCTGGCGGGCGTCCATGATGTAATCCCGGTCTACGTCACGCGCCACCTTTTCGACGTCTTGTCCGGTGGCTTCGGCGAGGATCTGGTTGAGCGTTTCCCGCATGCGCAAGATCTCGCGGGCGTGAATGTCGATGTCGGCGGCGGCGCCGGCCAGGCCGCTCATCGAAGGTTGGTGGATCAGGATCCGCGAGTGCGGCAGGCTGAAGCGCTTGCCCTTGGTGCCGCAGGCCAGCAGGACCGCCGCCATCGAAGCCGCCTGGCCGACGCAGTAGGTGACGATATCCGGCTCGACCAGACGCATCGTGTCGAGAATCGCCAGCCCCGCCGTGATGGAGCCGCCCGGCGAATTGATGTACAGAGAAATATCCTTCTCGGGGTCTTCCGCCGCCAGAAACAGCATCTGGGCGATAATAAGGTTGGCGACCGAATCGTCGATCGGGGTTCCCAGAAAGATGATGTTCTCTTTGAGCAGGCGGGAATAGATGTCAAACGCCCGCTCGCCCCGGGAGGTCTGCTCGACCACCATCGGGATCAACACCGAGCTGCCCATTGGCGCCTCCAAGTCAGTTCTTTTTCGCGCTCCGGCGCTTCTTGGCCAGCTTCGCCAGCGCTTCCCTCTTCTGTTGAAGCGACCGGGCCACGTCGGAAATCGTAGTACCCTCCAGATATCCTATGATACGCGATCGCAGCTCCTTCCAGGATTCGTGCATCCCGCACGGCGCCTCGTCGTTGCACTCGGTCATGCCGCTCGGGCAGCGCTCGTACTCGGCCAGCCCATCGATGGCGTCGACCAGCTCGAGCAGCGTGATGTCGTCCGGGGATTTGCGCAAGGCAAAGCCGCCCGTGGGCCCTTTGCTGGAGCGCAAGAAGCCCTTGCGAGCGAGCTGCTGCAAGATCTTCGCCAGAAAATGCGTCGGAATCTCGGACTCCTCCGCGATGTTCTTCACCATGGCGTATTTGCCCTCAGGCACTTGCGCCAGGTAGACGAACGCCCGGATCGCGTACTCGGCGGAGCGAGAATAGATCATCGGCTTTCCCCCCACTGGATTCGGTCAAAAAACAACATAAAGATATCCTAATAGGATATTCCTGGGAAAAGCAACCACGGGCAGGCGATGTCGCCTGTTTCTGGAGGCTTAGGCGATGGCCTGCTTACCGATCGACAATCGGATCAAGCTCCCGCGCCCAAGCGGTGGCTCTTGACCAAGCCGGCCCAAGCGCCGAAGACGCCCTGGGAAAGCTCGCGCAGCCGCTCCTGATGGGCGAAAGGATCGATCGGAGCGGGCAGTTGTTCGACGTCACGGCGATTGACCGGCGCGGCGCACCAGGCGGCGATCATTTCAGGCGTGGCTTCAAGATGAAACTGGAGACCGTAGACATTGGGCCCATACCGGAACGCCTGGTGGCGACAGGCCTCCGAATAGGCCAGCCAGGTAGCGCCGGGAGGCAGGTCGAAGGTCTCGCCGTGCCAGTGCAGAACCGTTTCCGGGTCCCGCAGGCGCCCGAGCAGCGGGTCGCGGTGCCCGGCTTCCGTCAGATGGATCGGCGCCCAGCCGAGCTCCTTGACCGGATTCGGATAGACCTCGGCGCCCAGAGCTTTGGCGATCAACTGGGCGCCCAGGCAGATGCCCAGCACCGGCTTGCCGGCGGCCAGGGCTTCGTCGATTAAGCCCAGTTCCCTCCGGATATAAGGGAGATCCTCATTGACAGACATCGGCCCGCCCAGGAAAATCAGACCAGCGACCCCGTTCAACGAAACGTGGGCCGAGGCATCTCGCGGCAGGTCGACGTAATGAAACTCCAGCCCCGCCCCCTCGAGAGCGTCACCGACCCATCCGAGGTGCTCTATGGCGATGTGACGGAACGCCAGCACGACCATAGTAGGAAGCATAGCCGATTGGTCTGGAAATTGCACAGGAGTTTCGCCGCTCTTGCCTCACTGACGCACGGTTGCGCCGATGAGTAGAGTGTAGGCTCCCATGAAAGTGCTGATCGCCGACGACAGCCTGATCTCCCGCCGGCTGCTCGAGGCCGCCCTCACGCAATGGGATTACGAGGTCGTCTCGGCCTCCGACGGCATGGAGGCTTGGGAGATTCTTCGCCGGGAGGATGCTCCCCGGCTGGCCATCCTGGACTGGATGATGCCCGGCCTGAGCGGTCCGGAACTCTGCCGGCGCGTCCGCCAGCTCAATTCCCAGCGCTACATCTATATCCTCCTGGTCACCTCGCGGGCCGAAAAACAAGACGTCATCGAGGGGATGGAGGCCGGCGCCGACGACTACATCACGAAGCCTTTCGACCAGATGGAGCTGAAGGTGCGCCTCGGTTCTGGGCGGCGCATCGTGGCGCTCCAGGACCAGCTGCTGGAGGCGCAGGAGACGCTTCGCGAACAGGCCACGCTCGACGCCTTGACCAAGATCTGGAACCGGCGGACGATCCTCGAGATTCTCGAGCGGGAAATCGACCGCGCGCAGCGCGAGATGTCGCCGCTGAGTCTGGCGATGGGGGATCTGGACCACTTCAAACAAGTCAACGACACTTTCGGCCACTTGGCCGGCGATGCCGTCCTTTGTGAAGCGGTGCGCCGAATGAAGGCCTCGATCCGCAGCTATGACTCGTTGGGGCGTTTCGGCGGCGAGGAGTTTCTTTTCATTTTGCCGGGCTGCGAGGAACCGGACGCCGAACGGCTGGCGGAGCGCATGCGGATGGAAATCGCACGCCGACCCATCGAATGGCAGGGGCGCTCGATTCCGGTGACGGCCAGCTTCGGGGTCACTTCACTTCCGCAAGCCCAAAAAAGCACCGTCGAAGCCCTCCTGCGCGTGGCCGATGCCGCCTTGTATCAAGCCAAGCAGCAGGGGCGCAACCGGGTGGCGCGCCTTCCGGCGGGGTAGCCTTTCGGCGGCGCGGCCGGAACTTCTTCGTCGCCGGCGCGTATTCCTCCTTGAATGATTGCCACCGATGTCGCCGGTCCCGGCCGGCACCAAGTGAGCATCGCGCCTCCCCGTCAGGCGCCTCCCAAGCCGGCCTGTCCGGACCGCCGGCGCCGGCCGATGAACGGCTTCGAACGCGCCGCCGACCTTGTGGGCCAGACGCTCGACAACCTACGCCGGAACAAGCTCCGCAGCTTCCTCACCCTGTTCGGGATCGCTTGGGGCATCGCTTCGCTGGTGTTGCTGGCCACGCTCGCCGACGGCTTTCGCCTCGGTCAACGCAAGAATCTGGAACAGATCGGCGACCGCATCGTGCTGATCTTCCCGGGGCGGACGTCGACTCAGGCCGGCGGCGAGCGTGCCGGCCGACGCATCTACTTGAACGAGAGGGACATTGCCGCGATCCGGAACGAGTGTCCGGCGGTGGAAATCGCGGCCGGCGAACGAAAGACCTGGCGCGTCCCGGTGCGCAGCGCGTTCAACTCGGGCCGTTTCTTGGTGCTCGGGGTGACGCCCGAGTACCTGGCGATGCGGAATCTGGCGCTTGGAGAAGGGCGCCACATCTCGGCCGCGGACGAAGCCGGCGGCCGGCGCGTCGCCGTCCTCGGCCACGCAGTCCGCCGGCAACTGTTCGAGCATCGCCCGCAAGTGCTGGGCGAGACCGTGGCGATCAACGGATA
>JBBIMZ010000017.1:0-10734 GCA_037444135.1 Solibacteraceae bacterium | reverse complement strand
CCTTACCTCGTCGTCGGCCTGATGGCGGAGAAGAACCAGAACTCGAGCTACGGCGGTTGGGACAATGACAAGGTGGTGATTCCGTCCTCGGCCCTCCGCCGGGACGCGCCCACGGACCGCTTTGTCTATGCCGAGGGCCGTTTGAACGCCATCGTGTACCGGCCTCGTTCATTCGAGCAGTGGCAGCAAGCCCAAGCTCAGCGTGACCAGGGCGACGGCGGCCAGGAAGATCTTCATCGAATCGAAGACGCGACCCACTGGCGGTCTCCGAACGTACGAACGAAATCGGACTCAAGCTGGCCCTCGGCGCGACGCGCCGACGCATCCTGCGGGACTTTTTTCTCGAGGGTCTCCTCCTTGCCGGCGCCAGCGGACTGGCCGGCCTCGTCCTAGTGCTGCTGCTCGCCGCGGCGGTCAACTCGTTGCCGATGCCGGCCATGTTCGCCGGTTTGCCGATCCAGTGGAATACGCTGCTGTTCACTGCACTGGCGCTCGGTGCGGTGGCCGTGGCGGCGGCCCTGCCGCCAGCTTTCAGCGCGGCGCGCCTGACCCCGGTGGAGGCGCTGCGCCACGAGAGGTGAGCTTGATGGGCCTCAGGTGCCTGGCAGGCGAAGCGCTGGCGGCCTTGCGGTTCCACCGCCGCCGGACGTTGCTTACAATGACCAGCCTCGCTTGGGGAGTCACTTGTTTCGGGCTGCTGATTTCGTACGGGGCGGGCTTTGAGCGGGCGCTGGTCAAAGCCTTCATCGCGGTGGGCCAGTACCTGGTGATCATGTTCGAAGGACAGACCAGCGAGCAGGCGGGCGGCCTGCGGGCGGGCCGTCGCGTTCGCCTCGAGTATGAGGATGCGGAGGCGCTCAAAGAGTCCGTCCCGTTGATTGCGGCGATTTCGCCTGAAAGAATGTTCTACAGCATCAAGCTGACCCGTGGCGTCTGGCGGAACTGCACCGCTATTCCCCGACCGACGAGAAGGCCATCGAGATAGTGGCCTTCCACAAGTTCATGAGTCTGATTACCGGCATGTCGCTGGCCGTTCAGATCATGCTGGCCTTTGTCGGAGCGCTCACGCTGGGCATCGGGGGCGTCGGGCTGGCGAACATCATGCTGGCGTCGGTGATCGACCGGACGCGGGAGATCGGGATGCTCAAAGCGCTCGGCGCCCGGCGCGGCACGATCCTGGCGCAGTTCTTCGTCGAGGCGGCGCTGGTTGTGGCGGCCGGAGGTCTGGCCGGGCTGGCGCTCGCCGCCGGTGCCGTCTGGGCGATCGGCAGTATGCCGCTGCTCGGGCCGCTGTTCAAGGACACCAGCGGCCAGGGAGACATCCAGTTGCGCCTTGCCTGGGGCGCTGTCGCCGTCTCGATGGGAGCGCTCTTCCTGGTCGGGTTCGTGGCCGGCATCGTGCCGGCCATTCGAGCCTCCCGTTTGGACCCGATCGAAGCGCTGCGCTACGAGTGAGCCTGTCAGCGCAGCCGGCGCAGCAGCGCGGCGGCTTCGGCGATGATTAGTTCGGCGGCCTCCGGGGCGTAGGGCGTAATCTCGACTTCGTAGCCTCCGAAGCGGTATTCCTCCGCCACCGGCATATAACTGCCCCCGGCGCCGCTTGAATAACCGCAAAACAGCGTGACGGGAAACGGCGAGCTTTTCTTGACGGCGGCGCCGATTTCGGCAAACGGCTCGCCGGGCATCGCCACAATGGCGACTTCTCCGATCCTGAGGGCTTGAAGGTCGACGGCGATCGGGCTCGGCTCGTAGGGAAGCTGCCATTTCTTGAGCAATTCGGACACCCGCCGGAGCCGGGCGTGAGCTTGGTGGGTTCTCCAGGCGTCCGAGGAGCGCTTGGCCGCCTCGAGCCGCGCTTCGGCTTCGCGCACCTGCGCCTGCATGTGGCGAATGTCTTCCTCGCTATAGCGCCGCCGCGCCGCTTTGACCGTGGAGGCGGCGAAGCGGAGCGTCCCGTCGCGCGGCCCGAGGACGCGCCACGGTTGCCGGGCTTGGTAGGCAGCCGACTCGACGAAGCCTTCGAAACGCGGCGCCCGCCGGACCGTATCGACGCGCCAAGCCAAGGCGGCCGCCTCCAGCCCGAGGATGGTTCCCAGCCGGTGCGCCACGGCCAAGTCGCCGGTGAAGCCCTCGACCGGTCCCTGGTTGCCGGCCGCACCCTGGAAAAACAGGCACATCGCTCCCGGCAAGGCCGCCTCGAGCGTCCGCCGCATCGCCCCGATCCAGTCCGGCGAGATCCACTCGTTCTCAAAGCCCAATACCGTGCCGTGACAGGCGTAATTCACCAGCACGGCGTAGGGCCTGCCGTCGGCTTCGTCGATGCGCACCACCGCCAGATCGCGGTCGACGAACCCGTCCGGATTGCGTCCGACGGCCGCGGGCAGATCGCCCTGGGCGCGCACACGCCGGTTGATGTTAATGCTGCCTGTGCCGTGCATCCCGTAGACATGGACCGGGCGCAGGCGGCGTGCTGCTTCGAGGATCGCCCCGGCGATCTTGTCCGCCACCGCCCGCTGGTGCGCCTGGAAAACCGGTTCGTAGCTGTCGTAGTCGGTCCCGGCCGGGCCGCGCACGCGCGAGATCTGGGGCCCGGCGTGTGTGTGCGACGCCGCCAGACGGATGTGTTCGACCGGAATTCCTGTTCGGGAGGCGGCCTGCTCCCGAGCCTGTTCGAGTCCCTCCAGCCCCAGCGCATCGATCGCCACCATGGCGAACTGCTGTTTGCCGTCGGAGACGACCAGCGCCGTCGCCGTCATCCCCGTCGGATCGATCCCGGCGGCCTCGACGTGCGTCTGCGAGCCCCAGTTGAGCTGGGCGATGCCGACCGGCGGGGTGATGTCGGCGCGCGCCACGCCTGCCAGCAGCCCGGAAGGGGCGGCGTCCTTGACGCTCTGTTCAAACCGATCCGCCCGGGCGGCCGAGGCCGCTCCCAGGACGATTGACAAAGCGATCGATGCGGTTCGCACGGCGGGCACGAGTATACTATAGGGCGCCGTGAGATACTTCTTGGGGGTGGACGGGGGCCAGAGCGCGACGGTCGCGGCAATCGGCGACGAGGACGGCCGCGTCGTCGGCGTCGGCGCCGGCGGTCCGTGCAATCACGTCAAGGCGGCGGGCGGACGCCGGAAGTTCGTCGCGGCGATCGAAGAGGCCCTGACGCGGGCCTGCCGGGCGGCGGGGCTCGCCTCCGATGCGGTCGAGTTCGAGGCCGCCTGCCTCGGCTTCAGCGGCGGCCCCGAAGACAAGCGCGAGATCCTCGAAGCGATGCTGCGAGCGCGGCGTCTGCTGGTCACCACGGACGCGCTCATCGCCTTGTCCGGGGCCACCGCCGGAGCGCCGGGCGTCATTACAATCGCCGGCACCGGCTCGATCGCCTACGGCCGAAACGGCGCGGGCCGGACCGCGCGCGCCGGCGGCTGGGGCTACATCTTCGGCGACGAAGGAGGCGCGTTCGATATCGTCCGGCAGGCGCTGCGAGCCGCATTGCGTTTCGAAGAGGGCTGGGGTCCGGAGACGGCGTTGCGGGAAGTCCTCTTGGCGGCTACGCGCGCCGTGAGCGCCAACGAGCTCATGCACCGCTTCTACACCCGAAGCTATCCGCGGGCGCGCATCGCCGGCTATGCGAAGCTGGTCGACCGGGTCGCCCGCGAAGGCGACCCGCTGGCCGTCGAGATCCTCCACGGCGCTGCGCAGCAGCTGGCCACGCTGGCCGGCGCCGTGCGCCGACAACTGTTCGAGGCCGGCGAGCCGGTTGTGGTGTGCTACATCGGCGGAGTCTTCGAGAGCGCCCTCCTGCGGGAGCGCTTTTGCGCGCTGGTCGAACTCGAGGAAGGCAGCCGCTGCTCGCCGCCGCGCTACTCGCCGGAGGCCGGCGCGCTGCTCGAAGCTTATCGCGCGGCCGGCTTCGCCCCCGAGCTTCGGAGTTTCCCCTCGTAAATGTTACGATCGTAATTTGTCGAGGAGGAATTCATGCCGAAATTATCCGTGCGCGACCTGGATCTCAAAGGCAAGTGCGTTTTCATGCGCGTCGATTTCAATGTGCCCCTCTCCGAGGACGGTGAGACGATTACGTCGGACAAGCGAATCCGCGCCTCGCTGCCGACGATCCAGTACGTTCTCGATCGAGGAGCCGCGCTGATTCTCGCGAGCCATTTGGGTCGCCCGAAGGGCAAGCCCGTTCCCACGATGAGCCTCAAGCCGGTCGCCAGGCGGCTCGAGGAGTTGCTGGGCCGCCCGGTCAAGATGGCGCCCGACTGCATCGGCCCTGAAGTTGAGGCGATGAAGCCGGCGCCCGGTGAGGTGCTTCTCCTCGAGAATGTCCGCTTCCACCCCGAGGAGGAGGAGAACGACCCCGAATTCGCCCGGAAACTGGCTGACGGAGCGGATGTTTTCGTTCAGGACGCCTTCGGCTCGGCGCATCGCGCGCACGCTTCGACCGTCGGCGTCGCCAAGGTGCTCCCGGTGGCGGCCGCCGGCCTGCTCATGGAGAAGGAACTCGAATACCTGGGCAAGGTGATCACCAATCCGGACCGGCCCTGCATCGCGCTGCTCGGCGGTGCGAAAGTCTCCGACAAGATCGGTGTGATTCAGAACCTGCTGAAGATCGTCGACAAGCTACTCATCGGAGGAGCGATGGCCTACACCTTCCTGCGCGCCGCCGGCCGACCCACGGGGAAGTCCAAAGTCGAAGAAGACAAAGTCGACCTAGCCAGGGAGCTTCTCGACGCCGCCGGTGACAAGCTGCAGCTTCCCGTCGATCACGTCGTCACGGCGGAACTCAAAGCGGGCGCTCCGAGCGAGGTCTCCGAGGCGATCCCCGAGGACAAACTCGGCGTGGACATCGGTCCGAAGACGGTGGCGGCTTACGCCGAAGTGATCGCACGCGCGAAGACCATCATCTGGAACGGCCCGATGGGCGTCTTCGAGATGCCGCCGTGGGACGCCGGGACGGTCGCCATCGCCAGGGCTGTAGCCACCTCGGGGGCTGTTTCGGTGATCGGCGGCGGGGATTCCGAGAAGGCCGTCAAGGCCGCCGGCGTCGCCGACAAGATTACTCACATCTCGACGGGCGGCGGTGCTTCGCTCGAATTTCTGGCCGGCCTGGAGCTGCCCGGCGTCGCCGTGTTGACGGAGAAGTAAGATAGCGCGCTCCCGCGCAAAGCCTACCGCTTCCCGGCGACGAGGAAGATCGCTGCCAGCACGCTCAGCCAGTTGATCAGAACGAGCGACATCGTCCACCGGAACGAGCTGCGGAATTCGACTCTGAGGTCGCGGATCTCGGCGCGCAATTGCGCCGCGGTGGAGTTCATCTCCCCGCGCACGCCGCTGATCTCCCCGCGCACGCCGCTGATCTCGGCGCGCAGGCCGTTGACCTCCCCGCGCAAGGCGTTGGTTTCGGCCCGCAGCAAGTCCAGTCCGCGATGCGTCTCTTCGCGAAGGTCATCGATACGCTTGGTGAGCTCCTTGTAAGAGCCCTCCAGGCCTGCGATGCGTTCCTCGAGAGTCGTTTCCGGCACCCCGCAGAAATTGTAGCACGCTGTGCGGATTCAGAGCCGCGATCCTTCGTTCGCGACGGCCCCGCTGACGCCTCGGATCGGAGATCTCGAGTCCGTGTTACAAGGAAGAGCATGATCCCGTTCGTCCTTCTCGGACTGGCGCTTGCAGCCTCGCCGGCCAGCCAGCAGCCCCGCATCGGGGTGGCCGGCATCAGCCACGAATCCAACTCTTTTAACCCCGCCAAGACGACGCTGGCCGACTTCGGCTGGCCTCCGAAGATCGACCGCGGGCGGTGGGCCGCTGAAGTCGCCAAGAGCCGCTCGACCGTCAGCGGCTATGTCGAAGGCGCCCGGCGCTTCGGCTTGGAGCTCTACCCGACGGTGATCGTGGGCGCTTCGCCGAAAGGGCCTGTCACGGCCGAGGCCTTCGAAACGATGAGCCGCGAGCTGGTGCGCCGGCTCCGGGAAGCGCCGCAGCTCGACGGCGTCCTGCTCGCTCTGCACGGCGCGATGGTCGTCGAAAACTTCCCGCACGGCGATGCCGAACTGGTCCGCCGCGTGCGCCAGGCCCTGGGGCCGGCGATGCCCATCGTGGTGACGCACGACTTCCACGCCAACGTGACGCCGGAGATCGTCCGCGATTCGACGGCGCTGATCACCTACAAAGAAAACCCGCATATCGACACCTTCGACCGCGGCATTCAGGCGGCGCGGATCATGGCGGACACCGTGCGCGGGAAAGTGAAGCCGGTCCAGGCGCTCGCCAAGCCGCCGATGATTTACAACATCGTCTTTCAGTACACGAAGCGGCCGCCGCTCGCGCCGATCGTCGAAGAGAGCCGCCGCCTGGAACAGAACCCGAAGATCCTCGCCGCGAGCGTTTCCGGAGGGTACCAGTATGCCGATGTGCCCCAGGTCGGACCGAGCGTGATCGTCGTGACCGACAACGATCCGGTGCTGGCCGAGCGCGAGGCGCGGCGCCTCTCCGACATGCTGTGGGAGACGCGCGACCGCCTGCGGCTCCACCTGCCGGATGCCGCGCAGGCGGTGAAAATGGCCATCGAAAGCGACAAGCATCCGGTGGTGCTCATCGACATGGGCGACAACATCGGCGGAGGATCTTCCGGCGACAGCACCTTCCTGCTGGCCGAGCTGCTGCGCCAGAAGGCCCAGGGCTGGGTCGTCGTGATCGCCGACCCGGCGGCGTACCAGGAGGCCGCCCGCGCGGGCGTCGGCGGCGCTTTCGACATGGAGGTGGGCGGCAAGACGGACCGCTTTCACGGCCAGCCGGTGCGCGTCCGCGGCCGCGTCAAGTCGCTGCACCTGGGCCACTACATCGAGCCGGAAGTTCGTCACGGCGGCGGGCGCTATCACGACCGGGGCCTCACCGCCGTCATCGAGGTCGAGGGCTCGACGCCCGACGTCGCGAGCCTGCTCGTGCTGACGACGCGTCGCTCGAGCCCGAACAGCCTCCACCAGCTCATCAGTTGCGGCATCTACCCGGAGCGCCAGAAGATCCTCACCGTCAAGGGCGCCATCGCTCCCCGCGCCGCCTACGAGCCGATCGCCGCGCGCCTCATCGAGGTGGACACGCCGGGCCTGACGGCCGTCAATCCGGCGCGCTTCACCTACAGGCTGGCGCGCCGGCCCTTGTTCGGACTGGAACCCTGACAGTTCTGTGGTAGATTGCCTTGCATGAGAGTTCTCGCAACGTTTGTTCTCTGCCTGCCGCTGGGCGCCCAGATCTTCGAGTTGAGCCGCGAAGAGATGATCCGCATCACGCGCAACAATCCGTTCGAGCGCTTCCCGGACGGCCGCCCCAAGGTCCCGGACTCGCTTCTGGAAAAAGCCAGGGATCTGTCGGCAGAAGACTGCTGGGGAGTGCTGTTGCGGAGCAACTACCGGAATTCGTTCGAGGGGAACTTCAGGACGATTCATCCGGACCGCAAGCTCGCCGGGCGCGCCCTCACCGCCATGTACATGCCCGAACGTCCGGATCTGAACTCGCTCATCATGAGCGGCCTGAAAGAAAAGAAGGGCTTTCCGCGCGGCGGCCACCAATACGTCATCGATCAGCTCCAGCCGGGCGATGTGCTGGTGGTGGACGCCTTCGGTTCGACGCCGGGCTTCGTGGGCGACAACCTGGCCACCTACATTGCTGTGGCCACCAAGACAGGCGGGTTGGTGATCGACGGAGGGATCCGGGATCTCGAGGGCATGCGGGCCGTCGACGCGCAGATCTACTACCGTTTCGCCCATCCGGACGCGGTGCGCGGCGCCACGCTGGTCGGCTTCAACGTGCCGGTGCGCATCGGGAGCGTGACCGTGATGCCGGGCGATGTCATTGTCGGCGACCGCGAAGGCATCACCGTCGTTCCGCCGGAGCTGATCCAGAAGATCGTCGACGGGGCGCTCGAAATCAAAGTGCACGACGAGTGGACCAAGATGAAGCTCCGCACGGGCAAGTACAAGTCGCACGAAATCTACGGGAGCCCGCTCGATCCGGCTCTCATCAAAGAGTACGAGGAGTACAAGAAGAAGCGCCTCGCCGAGCTCCAGGCTCAGCGGTGAGAGGGCCGCGGCCTCCGGGGGGCGGTGCGTTTTGCCCGGGGCGCGCCCGTTTCCCGGAACAAGGCGTGCACGGCCGCGAAGGACCAGCCCGAGGCGCGCAGCGCGATCACGTGCTCGGCCTGGCAGCCGTAGTATTCGCACACGAACTTCAGGTTGACCAGGTTGACGATATCGAGATCCGTCAAGCCGGCGCCGCTCCAGGCCTGCCGGGCCTTCTCGTGAAGGCTCCGGTAGGGGGCGCCCGGGGTCACCGTTTTCGGGCTGCCTAAAGGCACGTAGAAGGACTCCCGGTTGAGGTGGAGCAAGCTCGCCAGTTCCGCCCAGCCGGTCCCCTGTTGGCGCAGCCGCAGCACTTCTGGCACGGCGTAGGCGCCGTGACGCGCCAGGTGAAAGACGGCCGCCACTTCTTCCGGTGAGCTGACGCTGCCGGCGACCTGGCGGACCTCGTCCCTGCCGGCCCGGTAATAATTACGCACCGCGCGGTAGAAATTGTCGCTTTCTTCCGGGTCAGGCGAGCCGCCGGCGGCGCCCGTCTCCGGAGTCCGCCTCAGCAACAACGCCAGGAAGTGAAGTTCGGCGTCCCTGGCCGATGGGGCGCTCCTCATAGCAGTCCCTCCGCACCCACCCTGGACAGTCAGAGCGCCGGGTGGAGCAGTTTTCCTGCCGCGCGGCAGCGCCCGGGCGCTTAGTTAGCGGGTCGCCAGGACGCTCAAGCGTTCCGCTAGGGCGGGAATCGCCTCCGTCAGAACCTCCTCGATGCGCTCGACCAGGACGAACTCGGTCGAATTGCGAACCTCCTCCGGCACTTCGCGCAAATCTTTCTCATTGGCTTTCGGGAGGATGATCCGCCGGATGCCCGCCCCTCTGGCGGCGAGCACTTTCTCTTTGACGCCGCCGATCGGCAACACCAGGCCGGTGAGCGTGATCTCGCCGGTCATCGCCGTATCGGTCCTGACCGGGCACTTGGTGAACAGCGAAGCCAGCGCCACTGCGGCCGTGATGCCGGCCGAGGGTCCGTCTTTCGGCGTCGCTCCGGCCGGAACGTGCAGGTGCACGCCGTTCTCCTTGAACATGGCCGGGTCGATCCCCAGTTCGGCCGAATGCGAGCGCACGTAACTGAGCGCGGCCCGGACCGACTCCTGCATGACGTCGCCGAGCTGGCCCGTCAGGGTCAGGTCCTTGGCGCCCGGCAGCAGCGTGGCCTCCACGTAAAGCACCTCGCCGCCCGTCTGCGTCCAGGCCAGCCCGGTGGCCACGCCCGGCGGCAGCTGCTTGCGCGCCTGCTCGGGGAAGAACGGCTGCGGCCCCAGGTAATCGGGCAGATCTTCGGGTTTGATTGCCACCGGCTCGGTGTGGCCCTCGGCGAACTTCAGCGCAACTTTCCGCGCCAGGCGCCCGATCGCCCGTTCGAGCTGCCGCAAGCCCGCTTCGCGAGTATAGCTGCGGATCAGGACCTTCACGGCGTCGTCGGTGATCTGGAACTGCTCCTCGGTCAGGCCGGCCTCCTTGCGCCGCCGGGGAATGAGATAGCGCTTGGCGATCTCGATCTTCTCTTCTTCGATGTAGCCGGCCAGCCGCAACACCTCCATCCGGTCGAGTAACGGCTGCGGAATAGTGTCCAGCGTATTGGCGGTCGTGATGAAGAAGACCTTGGACAGATCGAAGGGCAAGTCCAGGTAGTTGTCGCGGAAGGTGTTGTTCTGCTCCGGATCGAGGATCTCCAGCAGCGCCGAGGCCGGATCGCCGCGGAAGTCCCGCCCCAGCTTGTCCACCTCATCGAGCATGATCAGCGGATTGTTGGCGCCGGCGCGCCGTACCGCCTGAATGAGCCGTCCCGGCATGGCGCCGATATAGGTGCGGCGGTGACCGCGCAGCTCCGCCTCATCGTGGAGCCCGCCCAGGCTGAAGCGCTCGAACTTGCGTCCGAGGGCGCGCGCGATGGACTGGCCCAGCGAGGTCTTGCCGGTGCCCGGAGGACCGACGAAGCAAAGGATGGGCGCTTTGGCGTTGGGATTCATCTTGAGCACGCCCAGATGCTCGAGAATCCGCTCCTTGACTTCCTGGAGGTCGAAGTGGTCTTCATCGAGGATCTGCCGCGCCCGGGCGATGTCCAGGTTGTCCTGCGTCGACTTGCGCCACGGCAGCTCGATGACGAATTCCAGGTAGGTCCGCACGACGTGGTAATCCGGCGCAGCCGGGGGCAGCCGCTCGAGCCGCCGGAGCTCCCGCTCGGCCTCGGAGCGGACCTCGTCCGGCAAGTCGGCCTCCTGGAGCCGCTCGCGCAGGTTGTCGATTTCGGCCTGCTCGGGACTCCTCTCGCCGAGCTCCTGCTGGATGGCGCGCAACTGCTGCCGCAGCAGGTACTCGCGCTGGTCCTTGGTCATCTCGCTGCGCGCCTGGTCGGCGATCTTGCTGCGGATCTCCAGCACCTGGAGCTCGTGCGAGAGGTAGTTGTGCAGCAGGCGCAGCGCGTCGTTGCAGCTCTCGGCTTCGAGCAGCGTCTGCTCCTTCTCGAGCCCCAGCCCCATCATCGACGCCAGCACGTAGACCAGCTTCATCGGATCTTCCTGGCTGGCCGAGATCTGGCTGAAGTCGATCTGCACCTGCGGCTGCGCCATCGCAATCGCCTTCGAGGCCAGTTCGATGACCGAGCGTTGCAGGGCTTCAG
>JBBIMZ010000016.1:13347-16196 GCA_037444135.1 Solibacteraceae bacterium | reverse complement strand
AGTAGCGGTCACCCCGCCGGAGCATCTGATAGGTGCGGCCGGACGGCGCGTGATGGAACTCAGCGTCGAACTTCTCGATCATGGTGGCCGGCGTCGCGCGGTAGAACGAGCGCGCCATGCCGGTCTTCCGGTAGGTCTTCGCCTGAGCGGGATGGCAGGCGGCGCAGAGTTTCGCTTCGACGGTCTCCGGCGGGCTGGTTCGCTCGGCGCGAGGCGAGCAGGCCAGGGAACCTAAAATGAAAACGGCCCAGGCCGTTCTTCGGGCACGCCAGGCGCAAGGCCTGCATCTTGAGCGGGCTAGAACTCCAGACGCAGCCCCATCGTGATGATGCGCGGGGCCTGCTGCGGTCCGGTCACGCGCCCGAAGTTCGGGTTACCCACCGCTGCGACCACGCCTCCGAAGTTCGTCCGGTTGAAGATGTTGAAGGCGTCGGCGCGCAGGATCAGGTCGACCGTACGGTCAGCCCGGATGGGGAACTGAAGGCGCTTCTGGAGCGAGACGTTCTCTTCGAAGACGGGCGGCTGGCGAAATTCACGCAGGTAGGACGCCACCGTCCCGAGTTCGAACTGGCCCGGTTGCACGAATGCGTTCGGGCCGAACCAGCGGATCGCCGGGTTGTTGGGATCGAGCGCCGTGCGGTCGACATCCAGCCGGATCGGATCCGGACCCCGATTGGCCTTCTTGAACCGGCTGAATAGCACGCCGCTGCCCAAGGTGTTCGGCGCCGAAATCTGGATGGGTGCGCCGCTGCGGTAGTTCTGGGCTGCGGCGATCGTCCAGTTGCCGACCAGCAGGTTCAGCCAGAACCGGTCGGTGTTGAGGAACCGCTTGCCCTTGCCGATGGGCAGGTCGTAGGAGTTCAGGATGCTGACGATGTGCGGCTGGTCGAACGGCGAGATCGCCTTCATGTCCTCGGGGTTGTAAGCGTCTTGGGCGGGGACGTTGAAGTGCTGGCTGAAGATCTGGCGGAAGTGGTTCGCCGCCAGCGCTTTTGACCAGGTGTAGGCGGCCATGAGCTGCCAGGAGCCGAAGCGCCGTTCGATCTTGGTTTGCAGCGAATCGTACCAGATCTTGCCGAGACCGCTGTTGCGGTCGAGCACGCCGAAGAACTGCGGGTAGGGCCGCAGCGCCTGCGCCAGCGTGAAGTTATCGGGGAAGCCGGGCCAAGGCTTGGTGAAACCTGCCGCGACGACGGCCGGATCGGTGATCCGCCGCTGGAGCAGCGAGCCGAGCGCCAAGCGGCTCACCGGCAGCTGGTTCAGCTCGATCGTGGAGTTCAGGCCCCGTCCGCGATTGCCCACATAGGCGATATCGAAGACGAAGTTCTTGAACTCCTGCTGGATGTTGAAGCTCCAGTTGTAGTTGCGCGGCGCTTTGCCGAAGTTCGGCCCCATGACGTCCATGTCGCCGGCGAAGTTGCCCACGGTGGGGTCGATGAGCGGCGGGGGGCGGAAGCCCGGAGGCGCGGGCACGCCGTTGTCCCACTGGATGGCGGCGTTGACGCCGTCGGAGACGTAGGTGATCGGGTTGGAGAAGCCCAGACGGCAGCCGCAGCCGCCGTTGCCGAGCGTCTGGTAGAAGATCCCGAAGCCGCCACGGACGACCGTTTTTTCGAGGACCCGCCAGGCGAAGCCCAGCCGCGGGCCGACGTTGGAGAAGTCGGTCGGATAGAACCGTTTCTGGCCCGTGCGGCCGGCGCCCTTTCCAGCGAAGACCACGGCGCCCGGCAGACCGCCGGCGCCCGGGTTCGGCCTCGACAGGTCGACCATGGAGTAGTCGCCGTTCTTGTCGTGCCAGCCGATGGGCACGTCATAGCGCAAGCCGAGATTGAGCGTAAAGCGAGGTGTGATCTTCCAGTTGTCCTGGAAATAGACGGCGTGGTAGCCGTAGCGGATGTTGCCCAGCAGCACCGGCAGCGCGATGCGCTCGGCGCGGTCGGGCAGACCCAGCAGCAGGCTGGCGAAGGCATGGCCGGTGCCGGCCAGGTTCGTCGGCAGCGCCGTCTGAGCTCGCGCAAAGTCATAGGTGCCGTTCGTTCCTGCCAGGTCGATCGGATCCGAGGTGGTGTGCAGCCGGCGCAGATCGCCGCCAAACTTGAATTCGTGCTTGCCGCGCGTCCACGTCCACCCCTGCGTGAAGTGGTAGGTGATGTTGATCTGGCTGCCGTTGCCGACCTTGCCGTCCTGCACGCCCCAGTTGGTCAGGCCGTCGGGGCCGGTGAAACGGATGCGCGGGGTCGCGTCGGAATTGCCCGACAGGCCGGGGAAGCCGAAACGGCTCGCCCACCCCTTCTGGTTGGGGTTATCCCAAAGCTGGCGGGTCCGCGAGTAGCCGAAGGTGGTGTGGGCGATCAGCGTCGGGCTCAGGATCATGTCGTGATTCCAGCGCCAGTTGTCCGGCCGCTGGAAACCGTGCAAGCCTTGGCCGAGGGGTCCCGGGAAGGCGGCGAGGGCGTCGTTGGATTCGTTTTCTTTGGTGACCGTGAAGGCGATGCGGTTGTTCGGCGTGATGGCGTGGTCGAACTTCAGGTTCCAGATGTAGCGGTCATAGACGTTCTGGTTGTTGTTGTCGAAGTTGCCGACCAGGGTCGGCCGCGTCGGGTTGGGAATCACTTCGGCCAGCTTGGCCGAAATCGGACTGAAGCGGCTGCGCGGGATGACCTTGTTGGGGAACGGCTGGCGCGTGTTGCCGGACGTCGTCGCCGGGTCGTAAATCATCTGCGGGACCTCGCTGAAGTCGCCGTTGCGCATGAGCACTGTGGGGACCGTGCTGACCACGGCGCTGGTGGTCACCGGCCGCTGGTCCTTCGAGTAGGTGAAGTAGAAAAAGGACCGGTTCCGGCCGTCGT